>CAZTXH010000026.1:0-2652 GCA_964617415.1 uncultured Rikenellaceae bacterium
CAATAAAATCGGCCGGAAAGACATCACTGAATTTATCTTTATACTCAAAAGGATAATGTACCTGTCCGTATGGCATTGAACCTGAGTCGAACCATACATCAATAAGGTCCGGTTCGCGGAACATTTTCTTTCCCGAAGGGCTGACCAGAAATATCTCATCAACAAAAGGACGGTGCAGATCGAACTTCTCATAGTTTTCCTGTGAGTTATCCCCCGGAACAAATTCTGCCAGCGGATTCTTTTCCATAAAACCTGCCAGTATCGATTTTTCAATCTCTGTCTTCAGCTCTTCTGCCGATCCTACACATTTTTCTTCCTCCCTGTCTTCTGTCAACCATATTGGAAGCGGAGTACCCCAGAAGCGTGACCTGGAGAGGTTCCAGTCCACAAGATTCTCTAGCCATTTGCCGAACCTTCCTGTTCCTGTTGATGCAGGTTTCCAGTTAATTTTGTTATTAAGTTCTATCAGCCTGTCACGAAAGGCAGTTGTCCTGATAAACCATGCATCCATCGGGTAATAAAGGACAGGCTTGTCGGTACGCCAGCAATGAGGATAGCTGTGTACTTGTTTTTCAATCTTAAATGCTTTACCTGCCTGTTTCAGCATCACGACAATATCCACATCAAGGGTATCGCTATCCGGGTCAATCTTTTCGTCATATTCATTTTTTACAGGTCGTCCTTCAAAATCCTTATATGTCTCCTTATTAACCCGTTCCCTGACAAAATCTTCATCCAGATCTGAAACAGGTATCATATAACCTCTCCTATCAACCATCGGTCCCATTGAGCCATCCTTTCTCCTAAGCATCATGGGAGGAATATCATACTCTTGTGATATCTTATAGTCATCAGCTCCGAAAGTCGGTGCAATATGTACTATTCCTGTACCTTCCTCTATGGTAACAAAATCTCCCGTAACCACTCTGAAGGCACCCTCATCAGGTTTTGCCCAATCTATAAGTTGCTCATAACTAACCCCTTCCAGCTTATTTCCTAAGAATTCATCAAGTACTTTATAGGGAACTCTTTTATCGCCTGGTTTGTATTCTGAGAAATGTAGTCCCACATTAGCCTCAGGGAACATTGAATGAAGAAGTTCTTTTGCAAGGACAACCGTAATGGGTTCTCCTGAATAGGGGTTAAAGCTTTTCACCCTGATATATTTTATCTCTTCACCCACTGCCAGGGCTGTGTTAGAAGGAAGTGTCCACGGTGTTGTTGTCCATGCCATTATATGTACATCAGGAGTATCAATATTGCTATAGAGAAATTCTGATTTTTCATCCCTGATAACTTTGAAAAGGGCTATACAGGTAGTGTCTTTTACATCCTTGTAACAACCCGGCAGGTTCAGCTCATGTGAGCTTAGTCCTGTTCCGGCTGCCGGTGAAAATGGCTGAATAGTATATCCCTGGTAGAGAAATCCTCCTGTATGAAGCTGTTTCAGAAGCCACCAGAGAGTTTCAATATACCTGTTGTCGTATGTTACATACGGATGGTCCATATTCACCCAGTATCCCATCTTACGTGTCAGGTCCTCCCACTGGTCGGTGTACTTCATCACATCTTTCTTGCAGGCATTATTGAACTCTACAATTGAAATTTTTTCGGTACCTATATCCTCCTTGGTTATACCCAGGGCTTTTTCAACACCAAGCTCTATTGGCAAGCCATGAGTATCCCAACCTGCTTTGCGTTTTACTTCATATCCGCACTGGGTTTTATAACGACAGATTGAATCCTTAATGGTACGTGACATGACATGATGGATCCCGGGAATACCATTTGCGGAAGGAGGTCCTTCATAGAAGATAAATTCTCCTTTTCCGTTTACTTCACGTACGCTTTTCCGGAAAGTATCATTCTTGTCCCAAACCTTCAATACATCCTTGTTTATTTTCGAGAGATCAAGACTTTTATATTCAGGAAATCGTTTTGCCATGTTATTATGCTGTAAACTAAAATGAAACGGGCAAAGATAATAAAAAGAGATTTATTATTGATGATTGGCAATTGATGATTTGAAAATATGAGGGCGGGAGGGGGCGAGGGCGGGAGGAGGCGACGAAGCAATCTTTATAACTTTTCCCAGGTCTGATTAAAAAGAGTACTTTTATAATTGAATCAACAGATATGAGAAAGCATTTCTTTGTCATAATTTATCTTATATATTGTTCTCCTCTGTTTGCACAGGATGCAGATACTGTTAAATATCAGTCGGTTGAGCCATACGATTTTCACCTTAATTATCTTATTTCCGAGCCTGCATTAATACTTGATGTCAGGATGCCTTTTGAATACAGGCACAACAGGATCAAAGATGCGATAAATGTTCCGTCATCTAAGGACCTTAGAATGGCTGCAGACACAATAAGCAGGGAGTGTGCCCTTTTCCTTTATTGTACAGACGGCTTCAGAAGCAGACGTGCGGCAGAAGTATGTTGTGAATTGGGTTTTAAAAAGGTATATAACCTTGAAGGCGGAATTATTGCCTGGAGAAAGGATAAGTTTCCTGTTGACAAGAGCAGAGTCAGGAAAAAAGATCGATGAATTATTATTGATGATTTATGATTTGACTATCACTGGTGTAGTATTGTCTTGACGCCCGCACAGCTGGCGGGCTGTCTTGACGTCCCACTAGCGCGAGAC
>CAZTXH010000026.1:2662-12446 GCA_964617415.1 uncultured Rikenellaceae bacterium
GTCTTTGTGTCTTGATGCGATGCTGTCTATTTAAAGGGTCAGTATTATTTCTTTAAATAGAACATGAAATTTGTGATTTTGATTTTTAGTATTTCAGTTCTTTTTCTTCTGTCTGATGCTATTGTCGGAGTGACATATTTTCTGTATTCAGCCAAATAATACATGTTTTTAACTTCTCCATTTATTAATTCCCTTGCCAACTGCCAAATTTCAAGATCTTCGAATCTTTTGATTGCTCCCATAATTAGCACGAGTTAAATAAGCATTATAAAAATAATAAATAATTCTGACTTAAAGACCATAAGATAGCGAAGCGTCAAGACAGTGAAACGTAAAGACAGCATAGCGTCAAGACTACTATTGGGATTTTTACCTATTTTTACGCAATTATTAAAATAACAGAGCCATGTTTTCAGGAATAGTAGAAGAAGCAGCCCCGGTGGTGAAGCTAGAAAAAGAGAAGGATAACCTTCATATAACAATGAGATGTTCATTTACCGATGAGCTGAAAATAGACCAGAGTATATCCCATAACGGAGTTTGTCTTACTGTGGTGAAAAAATATAAAGAGACTTATACTGTAACAGCTATCAGGGAGACACTTGAAAAGTCGAACCTGGGACTTCTCAAAGTAAGCGACAAGGTGAACCTTGAACGTAGTGCCAAACTTGATGGTCGTCTTGACGGACACATGGTACAGGGTCATGTTGACCAGACAGCCGTATGTACTGAAGTGAAAGAATCAGAGGGCAGCTGGTACTATACCTTTGAATATGAACCTCTTCAGGATGATTATATCACTGTAGAAAAAGGATCTGTCTCAGTAAATGGCGTCAGTTTAACTGTTGTAAATTCACAGCCGAAGTCATTCCAGGTAGCAATAATTCCTTTCACATATGAGGTTACCAACTTCCACCAGATCCTTAAAGGAACTGTAGTGAATATCGAATTCGATATACTCGGGAAATATATAGCAAAGATAGTAAAGCAGCAGATGGGGAGGTGACCTGCACCCTTGAAGTAAAGACCCCCGTCCCGAGGACTCGGGACTGTCCCCTGAAGAAAAAACCCCCGGTCCCCCGAGTACTCGGGGGACCACCCCCTAAAGGGGGTCTAATTCTATATCATAATGTCATTTAGGTTACAGTTTTAGCCCCCCCTTGGGGGGGTTGGGGGGTAAACCCCACTCCAACTTCTTCCCGAAACCCAGTCTGTTATCCGTATACTTAATATGTGTCAGGCGGACAATCCACAGATGTGTATCCATAAGCATTGCTACGGGAAAACGTCTTATATATGCTTTCTGGGCTTTATCTTTCATATCTCCCTCAGGCTCAGACACAATACCCTGGAACTGAATACCTCTTATTTTCCCGATGATCATGGTCTCAAGCGCCACAGAACCTGCAACATGCGGATTTTTTTTAAACTCTCTCCCATGACGTGTATCGAGGTCTGTTGTGAATACAAGTATATTTTTATCTTCCAGGTAAACATAAAAACAGTGTGCACACCACGGTTCATTATCTACCGTGGTAGCCACCGTAAGGACATGATGCTTTTTAAAGAATCTTACTATCCGCCTGTCAATCATTTTCCATCCAACGGTAAGTATCAGTATCAAATCCGGCAATTGAAAGGACCCTCTCAATAACTGTCATTACAAGATCATTTATTGTCTGTGGTTTACTGTAGAAAGAGGGTGTTGCCGGACAAATTATCGTTCCTGCCAGGGTAAGGGTCTCCATATTCCTAATATGAACAAGGTTATAAGGTGTTTCACGCAGGACAAGAATCAGTTTCCTTCTCTCTTTCAGCATCACATCGGCTGCCCGGGCTATGAGATCTTCCGATGTTCCATTGGCTATCCTCCCGAGTATACCCATCGAGGCGGGACAAACAATCATCGTGTCATAATCAGAAGAACCGGATGCGAATGGCACAAAAAATGATTTATTATCATACTCATTCTCAGGTGGCTTTGGTTTGTACTTCTCTCCTATCTCATATTCCCATATCTCCTTTGCATTATCAGAAAAGACAACTGCAATCTCCCCCGGTGGTGTTTTTAAGCCTCGTAACTTATCAAGCAGTATTTCAGCATATATTGAACCGCTGGCTCCGGTGATGGCGACTATTATTTTTTTACTCTTTGGATCCATATATAATCCTTTCAAAATTATATTTCATGTTTGTCTTTTAGTAGCCTTTCCTTCAGTATCCTCACTCCTTCCGAAGCCTTTGCTTTTATCACCTCAACTTCTCTGAAGGCCGGGATGACAACCTCATTCGGATCGATAAGCCATAAAGAGGCTTCCCGGGGAGCATATTCAAGAAGACTGGCTGCAGGATATACATTCAGTGAAGAACCTATCACAACAAAAATATCTGCCGCTGATGTTATTTTCACTGCTTCTTCCATCATCGGAACTGCCTCGCCGAACCAGACAACATGAGGACGTAGCTGGCTACCCTTTTCACAGGTGTCGCCGGATTTTACTTCTTTATACCCTATATCATATATCAATGACGGATCGGTGGTACTTCTCACTTTGGTAAGCTCTCCATGCAGATGGAGAACCTTTGTGCTTCCTGCCCTTTCATGGAGATTGTCAATATTCTGTGTTATAACATGGACATCGAAATATTTCTCAAGATCTGCAACACCCTTATGTCCCTCATTAGGTTTACATGTTTCAAGCTGCTTACGTCTTTCATTATAAAACCTCAGAACAAGATCACGGTTCTTCCACCATCCCATGGGGGAAGCAACTTCGGTAACATCATATTCTTCCCATAATCCACCTGCCTCCCTGAAAGTACGGATACCGCTTTCGGAACTCATGCCGGCGCCAGTGAGGATTACCAGTTTCTTCAATTGTTTAATTTTTGTATAAAAATAGTAATTTATGTTGAAGTCCACCTTCGCTGAAGCTTCGGTGGATGAAAGAGGTTGAAGGGGGTCTAAAACCCAAATTATAATATAATTACTTACAGGTTTTAGCCCCCCTTGGAGCCTGTCCCGATAGCTTGAACGCAGTGAAAGCGTATCGGGAGGGGTTGGGGGGTCAAAGAGACGCAGAGATTAGAGGGTTTGGGGATAAAAAAAAGAAAGGAGAGTTGGGGGGTGATTTTTTGAATATCTTTATACCATGATTGACCGTCAGACAATAGACAGAATTCTTGATGCCGCTCAGATCGTTGAGGTCATCCAGGAATTTGTTCCATTGAAAAGACGTGGTGTTAATTATTTGGGACTCTGTCCTTTCCATAATGAGAAAACACCCTCTTTTACTGTTTCTCCATCTAAGGAGATATTCAAATGTTTCGGATGCGGGAAAGCAGGTAACGTGGTCAATTTCATAATGGAGCATGAACATCTCTCCTATCCCGAAGCACTAAAATACCTTGCACGCAAATATCATATTGAAGTTGTCGAAAAAGAGCTCACACCCGAAGAGCTGGAAAAGCAAAATGAACGCGAAAGTCTTTTAGTCCTGACCGCTTATGCCGCCCGACAATTTTCCGAAAACCTATTTCAGAGCGATGAAGGTATCTCAGTGGGACTTTCCTATTTCAAACAGAGAGGATTCCGGCAAAATACCCTTAAAAAATTTGAGATCGGTTACAGTCTTGACAAACGTGATGCCTTTACCAGAAAGGCCCTTGATGATGGCTATAAACAGGATTTCCTGATCAAGTCCGGGCTGTCAATCCAACATGAAGAGAATATCTTCGACAGGTTTAACGGAAGGGTGATGTTCCCGATCCATTCCCTTTCAGGACAGGTTCTCGGTTTTGGCGGCAGAACCCTGAAGTCGGATGCTAAAACAGCAAAATATGTTAATTCACCCGAATCGGAGATATATCATAAGAGCCGTATCGTTTATGGAATTTTCCAGGCACGGAAAGCCATAAGCAAGGAGGACAGGTGTTATCTCGTTGAAGGATACACTGATGTTATGTCGCTTCATGAGGCTGGTATTGAAAATGTGGTTGCCTCATCGGGTACATCTCTTACACAGGAGCAGGTACGTTTGATCAAACGTTTTACACAAAATATTACAATCCTCTTTGACGGTGATCCGGCAGGAATAAAAGCCTCACTCCGTGGTATAGATATAATACTTGAAGAGGGGATGAATGTAAGGATAGTTCTTCTTCCCGACGGTGAAGATCCCGACTCATATTCAAAAAATGTCAGCAATGAAGAATTCCTGAAATATCTCAAAGATCATGAGAGAGATTTCATTCATTTCAAAACCGAACTTCTGCTTGAAGAAGCCAGTAATGACCCGGTTCTGAAAGCTAATCTTATCCGTGATATAGTCAGGTCTATTGCCGTCATACCTGAAACAATAACCAGGACGATATATATTAAAGAGTGTAGTACCCGTCTCGAGATCACTGAAGAAGTACTATACCATGAAGTCAATAAACTGAGACAACAGAAGAGCTTTCAGGACAGGAATAAATATCCTGGGCCCGAGGATCTTCCTGTTCCTCTCCCGGTAATACAAAAGCCGGTAAAACAAGATGTTATAACATATTATTCTGAAAAAGAATTAATAAGACTTCTGTTGAAATTCGGAAGTGCCGAACTTGACAGGAAAATACGCAGCGAGGATGGAGAGGAAGAAGTAACAACAGTATCGGATTATATTGTCAGGGAGATAATTTCTGATGATCTCCTTTTTGATTATGATACCTGGCAAAAGATCTTTGAAGAATTCAGGTTTTATGCCGAGCAGGGTATTTTCCCCGGCGATAAATATTTTGTTAAACATGAAGATCCAGAAATTTCGAGATCATCTGCAGATCTTCTTTCAGATCCTCATATACTCAGCAGAATATGGAAAGACAAGCATACGTATGTTGAAACTGAGGATATGAAAATAAAAGATATTGTACCTGATGCTGTTCTCAAATTCAAGAGTGACAAGATAAAAAACAGTATTAAGGAGAATATGGCCCGGCTCGAAGAGGCTGCAAGGACAGGTGATACAGAGAGGATCCTGGAACTACAGAAAAAAGACCAGAATCTTAAAATCGCATTGCGTATGATTTCTGAAAAACTGGGGAAAAGAATTATATTGTGAATGAAGAACTTACACAGAGGAAATCAGGAGAAGACACAGAGGTCCACAGAGGTTTATTCTAACAATATTTTTCCTCTGTGGAACTCTGTGTATTCTTCGTGGAACTCTGTGTAATTTTTTTATATTATTTTTGAAACCAAATAAACGCTTATGAGAAAATCTATCTGGTCAATATTCATTATTATTCTCATTGTTATATATTCCTGTAAATCCAAAGGCCCTGAAAAAGAATCTTTTGTTCCAAGTTTTTCCACTTATTTTTCCGATTCAACAGGAACTGCAGATATTACGACCAAAAACGAGACATATTACGGGCTTCTTACCCCGATGGAAGTAAGTGTTATTTTTAACAGGCTTGCCGTACCCTATAGCGAGGCAACTCTTAATCCTGTTTCAAACACAAATCTCTACCTGAGTAATTCACAGGCAGCTATCAATACAGGTATATATGGTGTTGATTTTTGTTACCTGAAGATGTTCGGCTTCGGCCAGGAAGTCATTGATTATATGGTTACCATCAGGGAAATGAGCAATAAACTTGGCATACCAGACCATTTGCTCATCGAACCAATAAGAAGAGTACAAACCGATATGGCTGACCCTGACACCATAACCACCCTCATGAAAAATGCATACAATGATATTGAAAATCACTTAAGACAGAGTGGTAGGGAGAGTACTGCAGGATTAATGATAATGGGCGGATGGGTCGAAGCTATGTTCATTGCCACACAGCTGGTATATAACCCGTTAAATCCTGATGCCGAGGTTGTTCAACGAATTGCTGAACAGAAATATACTCTTACCTCTCTCTTAAGTTTCATGAAGAATTATTACGACGATCCTGTTGTGGTATACTATACTAAAAAGCTGAAATTCCTGAAGAATTATTTCGATACGTTCGAGATATATTTCGAAAAAGATGATCTTGAGATTGATACAATAAAACAGGTTCTGCGTTCTTCAGGAGCTAAGATGGATGTCACAGTTGAAACCCTGAACAAGATCAGTGATTATATTGCCAAGCTGAGAATGGAAATGGTAATACCATGATTTAACCCCGGTAAAATGGAAAAAACCGTTAAAATACTTGTCCTCAGGAATGCAGTTGAGGCAAGTCTTATAGATGAAATATTAAGCGAAAAAGGTATTCCTCATATTATCCGGTCATTTCACGATTCAGCATATGACGGACTTTGGCAAACCCAATCTTCCTGGGGCCGGCTTGATGCACCACCTGAATTTAAGGAGGAAATACTCAAAATCTATGACGAGATGTCTAATCCTGATAACATTAATGATCAGGAATAGTCAAAATATCAGATCGTTTGATATTAATATACATGTACCCATCTTCCTTTATCGCTCTCCCTGCTAGCTGGCTCCTCACTATCCCGACATAACATGTCGGGACTTAACGCTCGGCCCTCTACTTCGCAAGGAAGGGGGCTTATAAATTTATTCTAAATTATTCCAACATTTTCATTTTTCTGTGTCATTACAAAAGAAAGACAAACTTGGTAACTATAACAACTGAAATAAACAATAAACTTGTTGAGGAAGCCCGTCAGGGTGATCAGAAAGCAATGTTCAGGCTTTATAAAATGTATTTGCCGGCTATGTATAACACTTGTATCAGGATAGTAGTCAATAAAGATGATGCCCAGGATATTATACAGGAATCATTTATAAGTGCTTTTACAGGTATTGATGGGTTCAGGGGAGAAGCCACTTTTGGTGCATGGTTAAAACGTATTGTTGTAAATAAGTCTATAAATCATCTGCGAAATAATAAAACAGTGTTCATTGACCTTGAAAATATTAATGTTGAAGATACAGATCCTGAAGATGATGACCTGCCGGATATCCCTGCGGAAGTTATTCATAATAGCATTAAATCCTTACCCGATAAAGCAAGGGTGGTCCTTAACCTTTATTTGTTGGAAGGCTATTTACACAGGGAAATAGCTCTGATACTCGGTATCTCTGAATCAACTTCAAGATCACAGTACAAAAGGGCCAAAAAGCTACTTAAAGAAATTCTCTTGAAAGAATACAAAAAAATTGGTGACAGATAATAAATTATTGGGAATTATGAAATTAGAGTCATACATAAAAAACAACAGGAAAGCTCTTGATGTGGAAGAACCGGATGAAAAACATCTGTGGAAAGGTATTACAAAAGGTATGGGACAAACAAAAAGGGCCCGTTTGTTTATGACCAGTCGGTCAGCTGCTGCTGTTGCAGCAATAATAATATTATCAGTCATTGCAGCATACTTTATTGGAAGAAATCATCAGAATAAACTGATACTGTCAAATATTAATTCCGGCCTGGCCAGCCATGAAGTTGTTCTTCTGAAGCAAATAGATGATTATTCCGAACAGATCAGGAAAACAGGTTTTAATACTGATCACCTTGCTTCAGGGAACAGAGAGTTGGATTATATAGATGACCTGATACACTATTATTCGGAAGATTTAAAACAGAATGGACCAAATGACAGGTTAATAAACTCCCTTATAGATCTTTATGAGAAAAAAATACTGGTCCTCACAAGAATGTTAAACGAAATAGAAAAAAATGAAAGCCATGAAAAAAGTAAAATCAATCTTTAAAATCCTGACATTAATTGTCTTGTTCAGTTTACTTGCTACATATTCATCCGGCCAGGATGATAAGGAAGCCCGCTTTGAGAAATCCTACAAACTGAATCATGATGGAAAACTTGCTTTCAATATATATGATTCAGATCTGAAAGTGAATGTATGGGAAAAGAGTGAAGTAAAACTAGCCGGAGAGATAATTATTACAGGTGGTAAAATCGATGACAGGGAAAAGCTGATAGAGGCATTTAAAGAACCTGAAGTAAAAAGTGGAATAAACTCTCTTGATATAGATGCCAAATTCTGGAAAAACAGAATATCAATAGGTCCATTAAACAGAATTTCACTCAAAAACGGGAAAAAGGTCAGTGTTAGAAATTTTAAAACAGCATATACACTGTGGATCCCTGACAATATTGAATTTGAGCTGAAAAGTAAATATAACGATGTTGAAATAGCTGACTTTACCGGCATATTCAGTTTTGATCTCTATGATGCGGATATAACAACAGGAAATTTCGGAGATAAGTCTGTCTTCAATGCCAAATATTCAACACTTTTACTCGGAAATGGAATGAACGCATCCTTTGACATTTACGACTGCAAAGTGACAGGTAAAGACCTGGCAGATATTGATGTAGTATCAAAATACTCCACACTTAAATTCTCAACTATAAAATCAGCAAAGATTGAATCGTATGATGACGATTTTGATATTAAAAATCTTTCCGGTATTGAAGCTACAGCAAAATACGCCTCGTTTTTACTGGGAGGAGAGATGGGAAATTCCAGTTTTGATCTATATGATTCTGATGTGAAGGGCGGCAGCTACAATACTCTCAGTTTTAGTGCTAAATATTCTGAACTGGTAGCAGATGAAATAGGTGATTTAAATATAGACGCAATTTATGACTGCACACTTAAAATAGATAATATAGAGAACTTCACCTGCAATGAATCAAAGTATGATGAGATTCATCTCGGTACGGTTAATAAAACCATTACAATGCCTTATGTATATGATATCCAGTTAAATGTGGATAATTTACCGGAAACATTTTCAAAATTCAGTGGAGACTTTAAATATGGATCAGTTACACTGAAAGCAGATCCCGGATTGAATTACAAACTATCCTGCCAGCAAACATACGGAAATCTTGATTACCCAAAAGAACGATTTACGAATAAGCCTTTAACCTATATTGAAAAAAACAGTAAGATTGAGTTTGAAAGCAGTACCACCCCAGATGCACCATGTGAAATTATATATACTGCCTATGATCTGGATTTTACAATTAAATAACTGTCATTATTATTAAAGGAAGCCAACAGGATAGTCCTGTTTAAATTTGATTTCATCAGATTAATTTATCACCTTCGTGTTCGTAAATACCTTACCAGGGTAAGATTTTTATATGGAATCGACAGGGGTAAAAAGATCATTATTTATTCTGAATCCACATGCAGGAATTACCCCTGTCAAGCTGATAATTTCCAGGGAATTGGAGAGGCGCAAGAATGAGTTATCATACTTTAAGTCCTTAAGTATCGATGAATCGGGATCACATATAAGGCAATCATTCGACGATTATGATGTTTTCGTGGCAGCAGGAGGTGATGGTACAGTCAGAAGCGTGGCATCACAGATTGTTGGCAGTAATAAGATACTCGGTGTTCTTCCGATAGGTTCGGGAAACGGCTTTGCAAGGGAATTAGGATTTAAGCCAAACATTCGTTCTTTACTGAATGATATAACAAAGAAAGAGAGTCATAATATTGACGTGATCATGCTGAATGACCAGATATGCCTCAATGTTGCCGGTGTAGGTCTTGACAGTTTTGTTGCCCATTCGTTCGATAAACTGAAAACACGGGGATTCTGGACTTATGTCTGGGCCATCCTGATAAATTTTATCAAATTCCGTCCTGTTCACCTTGAAATCCATATTCCCGGAGAAAAGCCTGTATCTGATGATTTCTTCCTTATGACTATAGCCAATACAAGACAATTCGGGAACAATGCATATATCGCCCCTGATGCAAAACCCAATGACGGTATTATAGATATTGCATTGATC
>CAZTXH010000027.1:0-359 GCA_964617415.1 uncultured Rikenellaceae bacterium
TCAATTCCGGTAGCCTCCATAAGAGCGCATCTTATTCCTCATGTGATTGGCAAAATACGGCAGTTTTATCCTCAGTTTGTACCTGGTGACAATGTCTTTAAAACAAGTTTTGAAAATATCGGAAGTGTATTCCATCCGGCTTTATGTATTCTCAATTCAGGATGGATTGAGCATGATGTAGATTTCCAGTTTTACCACGAAGGAGCAACTTCTTCAGTAACAAAAGTGCTTGAGAAAATAGATGAAGAACGGGTAAAAGTAGCCGAAGCACTTGGTATAAGGGTTATTTCTGCCAGACAATGGCTCTATATGGCATACAGCTCTACGGGTGAAACACTATTTGAGGCAATGAAAAAGAA
>CAZTXH010000027.1:369-4710 GCA_964617415.1 uncultured Rikenellaceae bacterium
CGTATAGGGGAATATTGGCACCCAGGTCCCTTAAAGTCAGATATATGGAAGAGGATATTCCTTGCAGCCTTGTTCCGATAGCCTCAACAGGAAAAATGTTGAATGTAGAGACACCTACAATAGATTCAGTTATTCACATGGGAGCCCTGATGAATAGTACTGATTACTGGGCAAACGGACGGACCATGGAAAATTTAGATCTAGCAGGCATGAGTGTACGTGATCTCAGATTGCTTGCAATTGGTGAACCATCAAAATGATCAATTAACATGAATCCTTGTTTCAGGATGGATTCATCAGGATAACGGGTTTCGTTATCAAAAGAATATTGATCATAACCTCAAATGAGGGAAAATGTGATTTCCGGATTAACCGGGAATTGAGATTGTTTTAGTGTGCCGTGACAGAGAATAAAGAGCTTTAATAATAATAAATCAATAATAACTAAAAACAATAATTTATGGCAGGTATTGCAGGAATAGCCTCCAGGAATGCTGAGGCTGAAGTTGAAGAAATGTTAATTAATATTCGACACAGAGGTCAAGAAAGTATTTCAGTCTTTGAAAAGGATGGAACGACACTTGGACTGGTGTGGAACGAAACAGAAAATGAAATTGTAAAAAAGTATCTTGATGAAGGGACCGTTATTGATGGTGCCGGAAAAGGTCATTATGCTCTGGTAAAAGCTGAAAAGGGAAATTTTAAAATGTTTCGTGATGAGTTAGGTGTTGCACCCCTTTATTATGGTAAAGACAGCACAGGAAACATGTGTTTTGCCTCTGAAGTAAAAGCATTAAATGGAATAGCTGAAGATATTTCAGAAATACCACCCGGTCATATTTTTGACGGAAACAACTTCGAATCATATTTTAAATTGGGAACCGGTGAACCACTTAAAGATAATCCTGATCAAATAGCTGTTCGGTTAAGGGATCTTCTTGATAGTGTAGTATCGCATTGTATCAACACAGAATCTATTGGGTCATGGTTGTCAGGAGGTCTTGATTCAAGTTCTATCTGTGCTCTCGCTTCAAGACATGTAAAACAATTAAAGACTTTTGCTGCCGGTATAAATGGTGCTTCTGACCTTAAATTTGCAAGGGAAACGGCAGACTTTATTAAATCGGATCATCACGAAGCAATTGTAACACTCAATGATATGATCCGTGTTCTTCCGGATGTAATTTATCATCTTGAGTCATTTGATGCATTGCTGGTAAGATCGAGTATTACAAACTATCTTGTGGCAAAACTTGCATCTGAATATGTGTCCGAGGTATTCTCAGGTGAGGGCGGTGATGAATTATTTGCGGGTTATGATTACCTGAAATCGATCCCAAAAATGCAACTCGAAGACGAACTTGTTAAAATCACAGGGAATTTACACAATACAGCTTTACAAAGAGTTGACCGGAGTGCGTCGGCTCATGGAACAAGAGCTCATGTTGTTTTTGCTAATCCTGAAGTAGTCAGATTTGCCTTGACAATACCTGTTAAGTATAAGATCTATAATAATCAGGTAAAATGGATACTCAGAAAAGCAATGAAAGGATTACTGCCCGAATCCATCCTTCAAAGGCCAAAAGTAAAATTCTGGGAAGGTGCCGGGGTTGAGGATCTGCTTTCAGAATATGCTTCCAGTAAGATTACCGACAGGGATTTTCGTAATGAACGTAAAGTATCTAATGGTTTAACAATTAATACAAAAGAAGAATTATTTTATTACAGGATCTTTAAGGATCATTTCGGTTCTAATAATAATCTTGAGTGGATGGGAAGAACTGAGGGGAGCCCTGTTGAATCGTAACGCGGGGTCAGATTATCTCTTTTTGGTTATGTGAATTGATAAACAGCATAGTATCTCTTTCATCATATCCGTTCAACATCGCTTCCCAGTTATGTTTCAGCCCCTTAATACTTAGTCCTGTCATTATGAGGGCTGCCGAAGATGATTTTTGATTTATCAGGTTTTTAAGGGTCATTTCCGGCTCCTCGGTGATAATCTCAATATTCTTTTCTGTGATGGGCAGTCTGCCTGCTTTTACCAGTTCTACAAGCTTCATTCGAATTTCTTCATATTGTCCCGGCTGACATGTTTCGAATATCTTTATATTTGATTTTTTCCAGTCGGGATGACCTGATATAATGAAGCTCAGTAAAATAAGCAGACTTGAATTTTCAGGTTCCTCATTATTTATCCATATATGTATGTCATTCCTGAAATTTATCTCCTTTATGCTGGTTGCCAGAAGACAAATGTCAAAATTACCTGCTTTTATAAGTCCTGTATTCTCAATTATCTCGCCAAGATTTTCGGGATTTTCCTTATCATATTCAAAGATCACCATGTTATTTTCCATCCCCGAGATACCAGGTACCTGAATGGCTTGGGCAAGGGCTGAAGTATATGATGGTGATATCAATGTATCTACATACACATGATTATTGGTTGTATCATATAATTCTATCAGCCTTGAAAGCTCTTCGGCAGCCTGATTACTGGTTGCCCTTGAATAGTATCCTTCGATACGGTGAAGATATGTTCCGAAACCATACCTGTATGATATCCAGTTCAACAATTGAAATGCCCTTGCACGTACAAAAGAGTGTTTTGAAATACAAATTGCACTGGGCCTCCATTCTTTGGCTTTTTTCTTACTTTCAGATCTCTGAAGATAAACCTGGATGTTTCTATTTACCTGGAACAGGGCGTTGGCAAATAAAGATTCAAGTCCATCCCTTTCACGGTGGTACATCTTAATATATAAATAGATCAAAATCATTAGAACAAGTGCTACAAGGGCATATGGGGCATTAATTTTAAACATGGCCCATAATGCAATAAGGAAACCGGTCAGGGAAAGGTACCATTTTGACCTGAATGAAGGACGGTAAGAGGGTGAGGATCCAAAATGGTTAAGAAAAGAAATAAGACATAGTGATCCATATGTTACCAGGAAGAACATGGAAATAATTTCGGCAACGGCATTAACACTACCCAATGCAACAAAAACGATGGCAATAATAACCGTTATCAGAGTTGCATTAACAGGTTCGTTGTCAGATTTTCTTCCTTTTACCAGCCATTTGTTGATCTTTTCTGAAGGGAAAGAGGAATCATGTGCGAGAGCCTGAAGCGTTCTGGGAGCTACCATCACTGAGCCAATAGCTGAAGATATCGTTGAGGCTGCAAGACCTAAAGGTATAATAATGACTCCTAAAACTGCTATCTTCCCCATAATTAGCTGGTTGGCCACCATATCTTCAACGCTTGCCGACGTAGATAGTTTATAAATAATTGCTATATATACGACAAATCCGCTTATCGTTGCAATTATTGTACCACGGGGGATTGATTTTGCAGGATTTTTAAGATCTCCGGAAAGACCTACCCCGGCTGTCATTCCGGTGAAAGCCGGAAATACTATTGCGAAGACCATAAAAAAGTCTTTCATATTTCGTATATCTCCAACAGGGATCCTTCCTTCTGTGGCTACTCCAAATTCGGTTTTCCCAAGGAAGAAACAGAGAATTGAGATGAAGAGGATAGTTACCACAATATAGAGCATTTTAACACCCATATTTGCACCTTTTCGCAGGATAACAAAACCGAGTGTGAGCATTACAGGAATGCTTATGACCTGTCGGGGAAGGTTGATGTTAAGAGATTCGGACAAATAGTTGAAAAAGAATTCAAAAGCTTCAGTAAAAGCAATAACATAAAATGCCACGCTTATTGCCTGTGACAGGTATAGTGCTATTCCAATAGTTGCACCAATGTTAAGCCCGAATGAACGCGAAATAATAAAGTATTCCCCACCCCCCTCGACACGTTTATTTGTCGCAAGTTCCGACAGGGCAAAAGCAGTAGGAATTGTAAGGGAGTGTCCAACAATAATGATCAACAGGGTACCCCAGAATCCAAGCGTCCCTACGGCAAAACCGAACCTTAAGAAAAGAATGGCGCCAAGTATGGTTGAAATAGCAGTAAAAAAAACAGGAATAGTACCGAATCGCTTCATGGATTACTTTATTTTACCTTAGCGGCAGTAAAGAGTGATAATACTTCAATAATCTGTGATTGATCTCTTAAATTAAACCTGGCATTAGTTGGTTGACATCCGATTCTTATTGAAAAACCATAATCCGGAATTGCCTTGAACAGATCTTCATCAGTGCTGTCATCACCCAATGCAAGGATAAAATTATAATTTCCGTCGTGGATAATCTTGTTTGCCATGGTTCCTTTGTCGTACATAACACTCTTTATTTCCAGTACTTTATCTCCTTCCAATACCTGTAGCTTTGCTTCACTTTTAAGTATTTCAGAGAGGGTATCCC
>CAZTXH010000027.1:4720-12037 GCA_964617415.1 uncultured Rikenellaceae bacterium
AATGCCATACAAGTGATGCATACTTATCTTCAACCGTTGAGCCGGAACACCTGTCGACATAATCATTCAATAAAGGCAGGAATTCTTCTTTCCAATTAAGGTCGATTTCCTCATTCTTTTCCCAATCCCTTCCGTGCGATCTGATCAAATAACCATGTTCAGCAACAAGTGTCACATCAAGGTTTTTAAACTGCTCCTCCAGGAACTCCTGTGTCCTGCCACTGATAATTACTATTGTATTATTGGGATCTTTACTAATAGTTTTTAGTGTTTTTTCGGTTTCTTCTCCAAGTAAGGCCATCTCGGGATGTTTTACTATTGGTGTCAGGGTTCCATCGTAATCTAATAGGAATAGGCGTTTTTGTGATTTAAAATATTTTTTCTTTATAGTTAATCGTGTTTTATCATCCAGATATTTTACCTGCAGGTTTTTCTTTTCTTTTCTCACCTCCTCAACCCTGTTGAAAAAATCAGTAGTCCATGTAAACACATCGTACCTTCTCAGTCTGTTTTGCATTTTATGTATCCTCTTTTCTTTTTCTTCCTCGGGCATTGTGAGGGCTTTGTTGATTGCTTCAGCTGCTTCATCAATATCGTTCGGATTTATAAGTATTGCTTCATTTAGTTCAATAGATGCTCCGGTCATTTCACTTAAAACCAGCATGCCATGTTTTTCTGTCTGGCAGGCTACATATTCCTTGGCCACCAGATTCATCCCGTCACGCAATGGAGTGATGAAACCCACATCACTGAGGTTATAGATTGCAATCATCTCATTAAACGGGATTGATTTATACTGGTAGATAAGAGGTAGCCAGTTTAGAGTACTGTATTTACCGTTAATACGCCCTACAGTAGCTTCAATCTCCTTTTTAAGTACACGGTATTCCTGGATAATATCTCTTGATGGTACTACTACCATATTAAATGTAACCTTGAAGTGCCATTCAGGATATTTCTCAAGAAATCTTTCATACGACTTTAATCTGAACAGGAAACCCTTTGTATAATCAAGACGGTCAACTGAAAATATCAATCTCCTGTCTCCCACATATTTTTTGATTTTCTTTTTCTGGAAATTAGTCCTGTGGGAAGAACATGCATCATGAAATTTGGTATAATCTATTCCGATAGGGAATGCATCAGCTTTACTCAGCCTGTAGTCAATAGAAATATAGTTCTGATCTATCCTGTACCCAAGTGTTCTTTTTATGGATTTCAGGAAATACTGTGTATAATCATTTGTATGAAATCCTATTACATCAGCTCCTGCCATACCTGACAGTATATCTTCACGCCATTTTCGCGGAAGAAGGCGAAACATCTCAAATGATGGAAATGGAATATGAAGGAAAAAACCGATATCAAGATCCGGGAAAGTTTTTCTGATCATATTAGGCAACAGAAGAAGTTGATAGTCGTGGACCCATAAAAAATCACCCGGTTCTATTACATTTTGTAGCTTCTGGAAGAAAAGATTATTTGCAGTTATATATGCATTATAGTAACTGTTATCATATACTGTGCTTGTGGGGAAATAGTGAAATAATGGCCAGATAGTATCGTTGCAGAAGCCTCCATAATACTTATCATTTACTTTTCTTGGTATTTCTACAGGTAACAGTATGATACCGGGATGAACATCCATTTTTCCCAGATGGGGATCACCTGTACCAGCCCATAATATCTTTGATAATGAATTATTTTTTAAATTGATTTTTTCGGTCAGAGATAGTATTGCGGAAACCAATCCACCTGAATTCTGGATAATGTAGTACTCCTCTTTCTTTCTCATAAGCTTAAATGGCAGCCTGTATGCTGCAACAATTATCCTCTTAAAATCAAACTTGTCGAATGTTTTCACAACTTATAGAAAAATTGGTTTACTGAGTTTTGTCGATAACCGGTACACTGCATTTACCAGTCCCACATGGCTGTATGTCTGGGGAAAATTACCCCATTGACCCGATTCCTCATCAGCATCTTCGCTGAACAGACCAAGATGGTTTGCACTTTTATTAAGTGTTTCAATGACACTGAATGCCTTATCGATCATTCCAACAGCTGCAAGAGCTTCCGCATACCAGAAACCGCAAATAATAAATGTATTAAGTGATTTACCAAGATCATCCTGCTTGTATCTTAAAAAGATATTCTCTTCACTGAAAAGCTCCTTCTCAAGAGCTTTCAGGTGTTGCAGGGTTCTCCCTCCATTCGGATTCAGGTAATTCATAGTTATAAGTTGAAGATTACCTGCATCCATGTGCTTACTACCTATTGATTGCATATATGCATTTCTGTCAGGATCAAAACAATCCTCTATATATTTTTCTGCACGGGTTGCCAGTGATTTTGCCTTATTTGTGATAGACCTGTTTTTAATTATTGATCCAATTTTCATTGCAGCTTTAGATCCTGCCCAGTGAAACAGATTTGTATAGCAGTGAAGCTGGTTTGTTGTTCCGAATTCCCATGGACCTGAGTCCGGTGTATCCATAAACTCATCAATGCGGTTAAGAAGCCATTCGGTGATAAAGTTGGATCTATGAATATCGACATAGTCAAGTCTTTTATCAGTAAAAAGGGGTAAAAGACTTACAAGAACCTGTCCATATACATCATTCTGCGTCTGGTAAGAGGCATTGTTGCCAATCCGTACAGGTTTATTTTTATGGTATCCTTCAAGAAGAAGTATCCTTTCATCAGGGACATGATCTCCTGTTAATGAATATAAAGGTTTGATCTGCTGTTTTTCGTTGAGAATGATATTTTGTATGAAATCAAAATATTTTTCAAGTTCTTCAAAGTGTCCTATATTATTAAAAGCATTAAGCGTATAATATGTATCTCTCATCCAGCAGTATCGATAATCCCAGTTTCGATGTGACTGATCTATTTCAGGAAGGCTTGTTGATCCGGAAGCTATAACTGCCCCGGTATCTTCATATTGATGAAGCTTTAAAACCAGTGCTGATCGTATGACCTCCTCCTGATAAATATATGGTATAGATGTTGATTTAACCCAGTTAACCCAGTAATCCTGTGTCTTTTTTAGAAATTGCTCTGCTGTTTCAGACAAAGGTGCTTCAAGAGGAACTCCATAGCTGAATACGAGATAACGGGTTTCATTTAACACGAATGCTTTTTCCCTGAGAATATAATTGAGTGGGATGTCTGTCGTGAGTCGTATCTGGCTGCTTAGATTCAGATACCGGATATGATTACTGGCTGCAGAAGTTTCCGGGACAATTTTCCCATAATTGTCAACAGGGTGACACTTGACTATTATAAAAGGATTACCCTCAAGAAGTTCAATTTTCCTGAACAACATAAGAGGTTTGAAATACCTTTCGTACTGGTTAAAACGCGGTGCATAATCGATAACCCTGAATCTGCCTTCTTCTACTTCGAATTCAGTTGCCAGGATATTTGTGTTTTTTATATAATACTGTTTTGACCTGTATTCGCCATTATTGGGCATTATACTGAATTCACCCCCTTTTTCCTTATCGAGTAGTGAACCAAAAATAAAACTGCTGTCGAATTTGGGAAGACAGAGCCAGTTAACATTGGCATTTATGTCGATATAGGCAAGGAAAGAACAATTGCCTATAATACCAAAATTATACTTGTTCATATCAATTAACTACTTATCCTTTTGCATGATGAATAACTCTTTGCGGGAATGGTATTTCTATACCCTCTTTATCGAAAGCGATTTTTAATCTTTTTCGTAGTTCTCCAGTAATTTCCCACTGTTTAAGAGGTTTGGTTTCACCAAGTATCTTTACAACTATTGCGGAGTCTGCAAAATCATTGACTCGTAAAAACTGAGGCGGTTTAAGAATGAACTCTTTATATGCAGGATCTTCAGCCAGTTCATTACCTACCTGGTTTATTACCCTTATAACATGTTCAAGGTTGGTATTGTATGCAATGCCCATATCGAGATTTATCCTTGCAAACTTTTTTGACAGGTTTGCTACTCTTTTAATATCTCCATGAGGGATATGGTGATTCGTTCCGTTCAGGTCGCGTAAAATGGTCACCCTCAGGTTTATATCCTCTACCGCTCCGGCAGTTCCATCAATGTTTACTACATCTCCAATTCGGTATTGGTTTTCAAGGATAATAAACAATCCTGTAATTACATCCCTTACAAGATATTGACCTCCAAAGCCAAAGGCCAGTCCTAATATACCGGCACCTGCCAGAAGTGGTCCTATTTCGATTCCGGCTTCCTGAAGGATCATCATTAAAGCCAGTACAACAATAACAATTTTTAGGGCTCCGTTAAAGATCCTAATAAGAGTATCCTCCCGTTTTCTTTCTGCCTCCGGCGGCATATTTTTATCAGGCACTACTGCAACTCTTACGGCTTTACTGATTATCTTGCATAAAATGACACCTAATAGCCAGGCTACTAGTGCAATTACTAAAATTTTTATCCCATGGTCTAACAGCCATGGGAATATTACTTCACCCAATTCTTCAAATTTTTCTGCCATTCTGATAGTCTTTAAGTAATAGTTAGAAATAAGGTTATCAAGATGTGTTATCATAAATTAAAACAACCTGTAAGTAAACAAGTTGTCATACAATTGTTAAAATCTTACAGGCTATCATACACAACGCAATCAGGTTAGTAATTAAATGTTATTACATTAGTTTGCAATATAGTATAAAATCCGCACTATACCAATTTCATACAGATCATTCCGACAATGATAATAAGTATTTTGATAACTGTTTACATAATAAAATCTATAAAATCATTTTCTTTAATATGGATGTTTATTTACATTGCACATAATACTAAATTTATATCGATAAATATAAATCAGGATTTTTATAAAGTCAGAAAAAACTGATAATTATATGACAAATTATATAATTCTTGCTCTCTGCCTGATAGTCTTGCTTGCATATCTGTTTGATATAACCAGCAAGTATTCAAAGATACCGGCAGTAATTCTTCTGATCGGCTTAGGAATAGCACTAAGGTATATTGTTAATCATACAGGTTTTAAGATACCCGATTTTGAACCACTGCTTCCTGTCATAGGAACGATCGGACTAATACTTATTGTTATGGAAGCAAGCATGGATTTAAAGCTTGGGAAAAATAAACTGGGGATTATATTCAAATCGGCTTCAGCGGCAATAATCCTGTTTGCTGTTTTTGTTGCTATAATGACAGTTATCCTTTCAAGACTGCTTGGTTACCCGCTTACAGAATCTTTACTTAATGCTATACCTTTTGGAATAATAAGTAGTGCTGTTGCCATACCCTCTGCAATAAACCTGAATCGTAATCAAAAGGAATTTGTGGTTTATGAGAGTTCTCTCTCAGATATAGTGGGGATAATTGTATTTGATTTTATCCTCCTTTACCAGGGTGCTTACGCTCAGGGCCTTGCAAATTATACACTTAAAGCTTTACTGACAATCGTTATTGCAGTTATTATTATATCCGCACTTGCTATATTCCTCCACAGAATTACTTATCATATAAGTTATGTAATTATTCTGACATCAGTCGTGATGGTTTACGCTCTGGCAAAAATGATACACCTGCCTGCACTTTTACTTGTACTGGCATTTGGCATTGCTATGGCAAATTATAAACTTGTTCAGAATAGCATTATAAGAAGATATGTTGACTTTAATAAATTTGGAGATGACCTGATGTCATTTAAACAGATCATGATAGAGCTTACATTTGTTGTAAGGTCATTTTTCTTTATAATGTTCGGATTCTATACAAGAGTTGAAGGTCTGTTTAATTACCATAATGTAATTACTGCAATTGCAATAATTGGTGGTATTTACCTGTTGCGCATTATTTTCCTCCGGAAATTCCTTAGATTACCAATATTTCCGTTCCTGTTTCTTTCACCAAGAGGTTTGATTACTATTTTGTTGTTTCTGAGTATCCCGGCCACTTTGAGAATTGAACCTGTTAATGAAGAAGTGGTAACACTGGTTATTTTGTTATCGATCTTCCTGATGATGATTGGCAATATTTTCTATAGAGAGGAGAATATAATTGCTGAGGAATCAGATATTGACATAATAATACATGATGATTCCATTACTGAAGAAACCTCTGATTCCAATGGAACAGATATTTGAGCATTACATTTAATTAATATAAAACAAGTAATATGAGAATAATAATAATCTCTATCTGGATGTTTTGTATACTTACATTAAGTACTGCATGGTCACAAAACGGACTGGTAAAACAGGTGAAACATGTTAATTTCAAACTACAGTCATCAGCACTTGTAGATGAGGAAGGGCAGGTAATCTCCACCCCTGAGTATAAATCTGATATTTACTGGTTTCCTGTCAAGGTTCCTTCTACTGTTCTGACAGGATTGGTGGCAAATGGGGTTTATCCTGATCCCTATTCAGGAATGAACAATATGTTTATACCTGATGCTTCCGATGAGTTTAATAAGCAGTATGATCTTGAGAAATACAGCCATCTTCCTGATGATCCCAATCCCTGGAAGAAGCCATACTGGTATCGTACAACATTCAGGATACCACAAGAAGACCAGGGACGGCATTTTCAGTTGATATTCAAAGGTATAAATTATCGTGCTGCGGTTTGGGTAAACGGCACTCAGGTGGCAGATTCAACACAGATGGCAGGTATGTTTGCTCAATATAGTCTCGATATCACCGATTATATCAGAGCAGGTGGGGAAAATGCAGTGGCTGTGAAGATCTATCCCCTTGATTATCCCGGACTGCCATCAAAAGAGCAGCTTGAGGCGCTTGGTGATTTTTATCCTAATGGCGGTCCAACAGGCGATATAGGTAAAAATGTTACAATGTTGTGTTCTGTTGGCTGGGACTGGATTCCACCTGTGAGGGATCGTAATATCGGTTTATGGCTTCCTGTTTATCTTAGGTCAACAGGAGGTATTACTTTCAGTAATCCGAAACTTGTCACCGGACTACCGAACCTGCCCGATACCAATTTGGCTGAAATATCGCTTGACCTGACTCTTGTTAATCATACTAAAAGAGACCAGGCTGGTAACCTGAAAGTTACCATTACACCTGAGAATTTTAAAGGAGAAGCTATTACATTTTCAAAAAAAGCCGATATTGCCGCAGGAAAGGAGCTTAAGCTAACATTTGATAAGACCAATACCGATGAGATGGTTGTACAGGATCCTGTCCTCTGGTGGCCTAATGGTTACGGTAGTCCAAACCTGTACAGGATGAGGCTTCAATACCTGAATGACACAGAGATAATTAATGATTCTTCTTTTGTTTTCGGAATAAGAACAGTTTCGA
>CAZTXH010000027.1:12047-12381 GCA_964617415.1 uncultured Rikenellaceae bacterium
AATGTTATGAATTCATGGCGCCGTGATTTTTATGTTAACGGGACCAGGATACAACTAACTGGCGGTGCGTGGGTTCCTGATATGATGCTTAACCGCGATGCAACACGATACGATTATGAAATGCACCTGATCCGAAATGCAAATGTAAATCTTGTTAGGATATGGGGTGGCGGAGTGACTCCATGTGATGAGTTTTTTGAAGCAGCCGACAGTTATGGAATGCTGGTGTGGTCCGACTTCTGGATAACAGGTGATACACAGGGCGAATTCAAGGGCTCTCCTGACTGGCCTCTTGAAGGGGAAGTCTTTAAAAAGAATGTGGAAAGTACAATTT
>CAZTXH010000028.1:0-11894 GCA_964617415.1 uncultured Rikenellaceae bacterium
ATGATCAAAACTACTTCTATCCTGTTGTTGCAATTTCAAAGTCAAACATTGTGGGAACAGGGATCGCTGTTACCAATAATAAAGTCACCTGGATCGGGACAATTATAGTCATAGAGGAGTATCGTAATAAAGGCATAGGGACATTAATAACCAATCACCTTATTGATTACTCAAAATCAAAAGGAGCAGAAACAATCCTTTTATGTGCAACAGATCTGGGATTACCCGTTTACCAAAAACTGGGATTTAAACACGACTTAAATTATTTTTCATTTAAAAGCAATACTATCTGTAAATTCGGCCCTGAATCAAGAAGTATCTCCCACATAACAAAAAAAGATTATCAACAGATCTTCGACCTTGATTATACTATAACCGGTGAAAAAAGAAAAGAATTACTGACTTCGACATTAAATACTGGTTTTAAATATAAAGATGATACAATAAAAGGATTCTATTTACCTGATTTTGGAAATGGATTGATAATTGCCCGTTCCGAAGATGCAGGATTGGAATTACTTAAATTTAAACTAACACATAATCAATCAACAGTTTGTGTTCCTGAGACTAATAAACGAGCAATAGAATTTCTTACTTCCATAGGTTTTTCCCTATATTTAAATATCCCAAGAATGTATTTGAATAAAAATATAATCTGGGATTCTAAAAATGTTTATTCGCGAGGATGTGGGCATTTGGGATAAAAGAATACCCACATATCATGTATTTTCTTAAAATCTTCTCAAATGAAATATGTTCATACAAACATCATTGCCAAAGATTGGAAGTTCCTGGCTGACTTCTACATCAAAGTTTTTGAATGTAAACCTGTACTTCCCGAAAGAGATATTAAAGGAGACTGGTTAGAAAAAGGGACAGGTGTAAAAAATGCCTCTTTACATGGGATCCATTTGCTTTTACCTGGTTTTGATAACCATGGTCCGACATTAGAAATATTCCAATATCATAAGAATGAGAAAAAACCAATTTCCGTTGCTAATAGAGAAGGATTCGGTCATATAGCATTTCAGGTTTCTGATGTTGATGAAATCATTGATAAAATGATTTCCTATGGCGGTACCAAACTCGGAAAAGTCGTAAAGAAAAAACTTGATTACGGAACAATAACATTTACCTATGCAAAAGATCCTGAAGGTAATATTATTGAGCTTCAATCATGGGAATAGATAATAGTAATGCCATTTTAATAAAAAAATATGAGGCTAATCCAGAGGTTAGCTGTTATGTATGCCTTGATTTATAGATTACGGCTATATTTATAAAATGAAAAAGACAACATTTCTAATCTTACTGGGATTTATTCAACTTGTGGCTAACTCGCAAGAGTTAATAAGGATTTCTCCCGATTTAGAATTACTAAAAATCTCCGAAAATGCTTACGTGCATATTTCTTATAGTACTCTGTCAAATTATGGAAGAGTCTCCGCAAACGGATTGATTTTTATTAATAATAAAAGTGCATTTCTTTTTGATACACCTTGGACCGATTCTCTGACCTGTGTTTTAATATCATATCTCAAAGATCATATGAAATTACAAATAACAGGTTTTGTCCCTAACCATTGGCATGAAGACTGTATGGGAGGTTTAAATTATCTTAAAAGTCAAAAAATCAAGTCCTTTGCAAATCAATCAACAATTGAAATAGCAAAAAAAACGGGTTTACCTGTTCCTGATCAGGGATTTAAGGATTCATTGAGACTAAGCCTGGGTGATAAATTCATTTATTGTTATTTCTTAGGTGCTGCTCATTCATTAGATAACATTGTTGTCTGGGTACCATCTGAAGAAATTCTTTTTCCGGGGTGTATGTGTAAAAGCCTAAATTCTAACAATCTTGGAAACATTGCTGATGGTGACATTTCTGAATACCCAACGACAATTAATAAAGTAATATATAAATTTAAATCTGCAAAAGTCGTAATTCCAGGTCACGGACAAATAGGAGGACCGGAGCTTTTAATACATACAAAGTCTTTAATTATCAAATAATAAAAACAAAACACTAACCTATCAGCTATCACGGACAGTACTTTCTGATTACTGAGTATAACCACTGTTTATTACTAATTCTTGCTGAATCCGGCCGATCATAAATCAACATTCATCCTTCATCCTTCATAAATCTCTCCCTGCTCCCTGCCCCCTACTCTCCGCACTGAATCCTTAGCCCTGAGCCCTGAGCTCTGAGCCCTCCGCCTGATGGGTATCACCCTTTACGTATTTCCTCTTTTATGCGTTGTATATGTCCGCGGCCCAGTCCCTTAACCTCGCAGCCAAGCTGGAAATAACGTTTTATCTTGTCATCCGCAAGTATTCCGAAGCAGTCAATTATTGCAGCAGGCTGACCTATCTTCTTAACGACTTCATCCGGGTCGAGGTCAATATAGGCTTTATGGGGTACTGCAAAGATCACTGCTTCAGCATCATTCAGGGCTTTATCGATATCCTGCTCAACATGTATATCTTTCAGCTTTTCCTGGTTACGGAAAAAACGAGCCTTACTTTGTCCAGGTGCAGGGTATGTATCCTGTTGTTCAAATTCCCACCAGTGATCAACATAAGGATCATGGACACGTATCTCCGCTCCCATTTCCGCAAGTTTCCTGATCACCACTTCAGAGCCGCTATAGCGTGTATCTCCCACGTCCTCGCGATAAGCAGCTCCCAGCACCAGTATTTCAGAGCTGGCAATTGGCTGTCCCATATTCCTCAGAGCATCACGGGTAAGTTGTCCCACATGTAAACCCCTGGTATCGTTGATATTAATTGCCATTGGTGTAATTTTGAAGATTTCATCCTCAAAACCCAGGATATGTTTATAAGCCCATATTCCCAGTCCACCGTCTTTTGGAAGACAGTAACCACCTATTCCTGGTCCGGGGAAAATCATATTGCTGTGTGTGGGTCTTATTTTTACAGCTTCAATAACCTTAATAAGGTCGACACCGTTACGTTCTGCGAAAAGACTCCACTCATCGAGAAAAGCCAGTATAGTAGCCCGGTAGCTGTTTTCGACAATCTTTGCTGTTTCTGATTCAATGGGCCTGTCCATAACTGTCAGCGGATATTTATCTGTATTCAGAACCTCATTCAGGAATTTGACAACCTTATCTCTGGCTTTCTCATTTATCCCGCTGCAAACACGCCAGAAATCGCGTATACTGGCTACATAATGGCGTCCGGGCATCACCCTCTCATAGCTGTGTGCCAGCAGAGGATCTGATTCAATCCCCCTTTTTCTGAATACTCTCTTCATTATCGGGTATGCAACCTGTTCTGTTGTTCCCGGTGCTACTGTCGTCTCAATCAAAACAAGAGCCTCAGGCGTAATATGCTCTGCAATTATATGTAATGAAGCTTCGAGTGCAGCCATATCGGTTTGCCCGTTTCGTACATTTCCAAGCTTCTCCTTGATATAATCACATTGTACATCAACTACCACGGTATCAGCCAGCTTTAGTATATCATATGTATAAGTGGCAATAAGGGTTTTCTTGTCAATAACACAGCGCCTGATCATCGGATCCACCTCCGGATCTTCAGCCTTTACCGGTGAAACGCCTCGATTTAGTAATGGTATCTTCCAGTAGCTGCGCACACTGGGACGTTGCATACCAATAACAAATTTGGAGGGATTACCATCCTTATCAAGTGTGTCGGCCACTATTGCCGCCATTACTGCTCCCACAAACCCGACACCCATAACCACAACAATCTCACAATTCTTCGATCTCTCCTCCTCTACCCTTTTTTTCAGATTTTCAAATTCAACTTTGTAATCACCGGGTTCAGGTAATGGAAATTTCTCTCCTGCAGGGCTTACTGAAAATTTATCGCTCATAATAATAACTTTTTAATGAATTTTAAAATAACTGACGAAGATAGAATTTTATCTCTTAAATCAAAACCTTCTTTGTCATATTGTCTTACCTGTTACCAATTGCTACATAACCAACTCAATGACAATCAGTTGCAATAGCTGTTCGTCCCATTTTTATATCATCAACCGGTATATGGTCTGAAGTTATGCTTGTAGAATAAGCGAGACATAAGAGAGTCCATCTGTCACGAATATTGTGCAAATCTGATAGTGTCAACAAGCTGCCTGATTTGAATCACACTATTATTTACCGGATTTCTGTTACTGCATCCGGTAATCATCATATTAATGCAGCCAGTAATAAGATCAGGTATTTTATTCTCATCTTCAAATAAAATAATGATACAAATTATATTAGGAAAACTGTATCTTTTATACTTGATCTTAAATGGAGCCTGTAGACTCTTCTAAAAAATGGTTAACAAGTAAAAGCTTTCAGTATCCTATTTCTTCCAGCGCTCAAGCTGAGGTATATGAGAAGTATAGAACCATCTTTTAAGAGGTCCATAACCCATTTCCTTCAACTTGACTTTTACAAATTTTACCATTTCGGAGGGACCGGTAAAATTGTCAATAAAATTACCATCCTTGTAACAATAGCTGCAGTACTTCTGCGATTTTGATCCGTCAGAGTTAGTACCTCCTTTCTCCGGATCCTGATCCATTGGCATTCCGCAACTCTGGCAGAATCTGTCGAATTTTTCCATAGTAATAGTTTTTGATTAAAAATTAATCATAATTATTGTTTAAATATTAATCAATTAATTTGAAAAAGTCAACTATTTTTGAAAAAAAAAATTCAGGTACTGGATGCTAGGTATCAGGACCCAGGAACCTGCAACATAAATAACCATTATAATGAAAGTTATAAATAAATCAACTCTTGAATTTCTGTCGGATCTTAAACAAAATAATGACAGGGACTGGTTTTTACAAAACCACAGCAGATATCTTTCAACAAAATCTGAATATGAATCTTTTATACAGGCGGTAATAAATGAGATTATCCCTTTTGAACCGATACTGAAAGGCCTTGAGGCAAAAAGCTGCATTTACAGGATAAACCGTGATATCAGGTTTTCAAATGACAAAACTCTTTACAAAACCCACCTGGGTGCATTTATAGTAAGGGGTGGCAGAAAAAATGGAGACCGGTTCGCAGGATATTATGTACATGTGGAACCAGGCAATAAAAGTATGGTAGCCGGAGGAGCCTATATGCCTCCTGCCCCTTGGCTCAAACCGATAAGAGAAAAGATCGATGAAGAGGGTGAAAAGCTTCTCAACATAATCAATAAGAGTGAGTTTAAATCACTCTTTGGAAATCTGGAGGGAGAAAAACTCAGAGGTGTACCCCGGGGATATTCAAAAGAACATCCATATATACAACTGCTTAAGCATAAGAGTTACCTCACTGTAAGGATGATTTCCGATCGTGAAGTTATCAGCAGGGATTTTTTCAATGAAGTGATCAGGACAATGAAAGCAATGAAGCCTCTTAATGACTTCCTGAACGATTACTGATCTGCTATAGGATCATATAGAAGAAAATTGCCGTAAAGTGTGACAGGCTCCCTCCTATTACCATCAGGTGCCAGACCAGGTGATGATACTGGAATTTGATAACTCTGAAGAATATTATTCCCAGTGTATAAAAGAGTCCACCTATTATAATCCAGAAATAAGCCATAAATGGTGCCGATTTCAATATCGGACCTGAAAAAACCACTATGAGCCATCCCATGAGTGCATAAATAATTACATCAATAAGTGCCACTCCTTTATCAAAACTATATGATTTAATAAGCAAACGGATTATTCCAAAGAGTGCGAGTCCCCATTCTATACCGAAAATGCCCCATCCCAGAGGTCCACGCAAAACTATCAGTGCCAGAGGTGTATATGTTCCGGCAATAAGAATGAAAATAGCAGCACGGTCGAGAATGAAAAATTTCTCTTTGGCGTTTCCGGCAGGAAGCCAGTGAGCCAGTGTGGATGAAAGGTAGAGCAATACCATTGAAGTCCCAAATATCGAAGAACTTACCACATACCAGGCGTCACCCCTGATAGCTGAAAAAATAACCATCAGTGTAAGTCCCGCCACGGCAAGCAATGTTCCACCCAGATGCGAGAGAGCATTGGCAAGATCCTCCCCTTTTGTAAACCTGGAATTTGTTGATAAAGCTGCTATCATAATATTGTTGTGAAATTATTTTTCGACTAAATTATAAAAATATTCTGAAAACATATATTGAAAACGCAAATTCGGGAAGAAAATTTGATTATCATAAAAAATTTATATATTTCGTATTCAATCAAAAAAAATAAATCAAAATTATTTACACATGAAAAAGATTCTTTTCACTCTCCTTTTTGCTTCTCTTACAATTACTTACATGTCGGCCCAACTTGAAGTAGGGATGAAAGCTCCTGAATGGACATTTACAGATGCTGACAAAAAGGAATTCACTATGGATTCATGGCCAGGTAAAGTACTTCAGATCAATTATGTTGATCCGGATGAATCGGATCTTAATGATCCTTTTAATGACTATATCGACAAAGCCACTGATATTGACAAAAGGATAAACAAAGATTTCTTCAAAGGCTTTGGAATTGTCGACTGCAAATCGACCTGGAAGCCCAATGGTCTTATAAGGCTGATTGCCGGTAGAAAGGCAAAGAAATATGATACAACCATTCTATTCGATTATGACGGCATATTACAACGTGACTGGGGTATGCCCGAAGACAGTTATAGTGTGGTTATTGTAGACAAGAAAAGGATTGTAAGGGCTATTTATTATGGCAAGATACCGGAATCAGAGAACGAGAAGATCGTTCAGATGATTATCGGGTTAACGCAAGAAGAATAATAGCAATATTTTTCTTTATTCAGCCTCTTCAATATCTGAGATATCCCTGCCAAGCCTGGCCTTTATTCTCTCGAGATCGTTTTTCATTGTTGTAACTGCCTGTATAAGATGCTTTTCGGGCAATACCGGTTCAGGCAGTTCACTACTTATATAGTTTACAAATTTCCACAACTCCTTAACTTCATTGATATGGACCTCATAAGGTTCATATATCGGGTTAAGTGAATAAAGTACCAGTTTTCCCTTGCTCATCAGGTTGTTCTCAACTACTTTAAAAACTATACCGTCGTTGAGTGTAAAGACTATATAAGCTTTCCCGTTTATTATTTCATGCCAATCCTGTACAAACTCACCTGTAACCCAGGAACCGTCAGGTATCGGTAACATCGAATCACCTTTAAGCTGGAATGTCCTGTATTTTCTTTTTTCAGAAAGAAACGGAAATCTGAACCTGGGCAGTTCCTCAATATATTCAGGGTCGGCATATCCTGTTGTATAGCCTGCTTTTGCCTGTTCGGGGACCAGTTCAATGTTTTCCACATCATCGGAACCTACTGTTGTTGAAAGAACCCTCAGATTACTCCCTTTTATATATGCGTCATACCCCCTTTCCAGTTCTCCGAGCTGGCTTTCCGACAATTTTTTTATATCAACCTTCAACAAAGTATCTATTGACAGGTTAAAATATCGTGAAAATGAGACCAGCATCTCGATAGCAGGTTGGGCCACACCGTTCTCATACCCGCTCAGGGTAGAACGTTTAAGGTTTAAGGCGGCAGCAACCTCATCCTGGGTTCTGCCCCTTCTTTTTCTTAAAAATTTTATGTTGGAAGTGAAGTACATAATAAAAAAATGATTATATTGTAATCATAGTATTGATTAATTTTTAATCAAAAGTAGAATATGTTTTTGAAATAACCAAGAAAAATGTAAAAAATTTTGATTTGCCTCAGTGGCTCTCTGTGTATTTTTCATCAGCCGCAGTTATAACGGAGGCCGACTCCGTGGAACTCTGTGTAACAAAAGGAATGCTGAAGAACTTACACAGAGAGACACAGAGTTACACAGAGGAGGCAGTAGCAGATTTTTAATAAGATGTTCACAACAGGCAACATAGAACGTTCCATCCTGCATCTCGACCTTGATACTTTTTTTGTATCGGTAGAGAGGCTGAAGAACAGCAGGCTTAACGGCAAGCCGGTAATAATAGGCGGCATGTCGGATCGTGGTGTTGTGTCGAGTTGCAGCTATGAAGCCAGGAAATACGGAGTTAATTCCGCCATGCCCATGAAGATGGTCAGGATTATGTGTCCCGATGCAATAATAATACGGGGCGATATGGAATCATACAGTAACTATTCAAATATGGTGACCGAAATAATTGCGGAGAGATCACCACTTTATGAGAAGTCTTCAATTGATGAGCACTATATCGATATAAGCGGTATGGACCGCTTTTACGGATGCTGTAAATGGTCGCACGAATTGCGCGAGTATATAATAAAGGAGACAGGTCTGCCTGTTTCAGCAGGGCTCTCCATCAATAAGACCGTCTCAAAGATCGCAACAGGCGAGGCAAAGCCAAATGGAGAGATGGAAGTCATGAAAGAGACGGTCCTTCCCTTTCTTGATCCGCTCTCAATAAACAAAATACCAATGATCGGCCCTAAGACTTATCATCTACTGAGGTCAATGGGCATAGCAACGATATATACCCTGCGTAATATTCCTGCTGAGATGCTCGAAAAACTGATGGGTAAAAACGGCATCGAAATATGGAAAAAAGCCAATGGCATAGATTCCACCCCTGTGATCAGCTATTCGGAACAAAAATCGATAAGCACCGAACATACATTTGAAAAGGATACCACTGATATGGAACGACTTAACCAGCTTCTGGTGAGTATGGTGGAGAAGATCGCCTATGATATGCGAAAACAGGAAAAACTGACCTCCTGCGTCACTGTGAAAATAAGATACTCAAACTTCGATACCCATACCCTGCAGAAAAGGATCCCCTATACAGCTTTCGATCATGTACTTGCAGATAATGCTAAAGAGCTGTTTGCCAGGCTTTACCAGAGACGAATGCTTATCAGGCTTATTGGTGTAAGGTTCAGTCACCTGGTACAGGGGGTCCAGCAGCTCGATATGTTTGATGATACTCCTGAGAAGGTGAGTCTCTACATGGCCATGGACAGGCTCAGGAGACGTTTCGGGCGTCATGCGGTACGAAGGGCTGCAGGTGTGATGACAACCACGGAAAGAGAGGAAAAAGTCTTTAAACAGCTCGAAAATACGGTAAAAGAGCAAAAAATGATGGAGGAACGACTCAGGGGGTATTACGGATTTGGATATTAAACATGGTTTAGCGTTCAGCGTTCAGGGTTCAGCGTACATGCCCCCAGAACCAGCAACCAGCAACCAGGACCAAGCAACAAGCAACATGTATCTAAACTGCCACACATATTACAGTCTGCGTTACGGAACAATATCCGTTGAAGAGCTTGTACAAAAAGCAGTATCTGCAGGTGCTGAGACCATGGCACTTACAGATATCAACAATTCAACGGCAATACCCAAATTTGCCGGTGAATGCATAAGAAACAATATCAAACCCGTTGCCGGCATCGAATTCAGGAACGACAATGAATTACTATATGTCGGGATAGCAAGGAATAACAAAGGATTAAGAGAGCTGAATGAATTCCTGTCAAGGTATAATGCCGAAAAGAGACCAGTCTCCTTCCCTGCCCCACGCTTCTCAGAAGCATATATCATCTATCCGTTTACAAAAACCCCTGAACGCAAATTATTTGATAATGAGCGTATTGGTATAAAAAAGAATGAGGTAAACAGATTGCTTAAGCTGTCTCCGCAAAAAAGAAACATGTATGTAATAATGCAACCCGTTACCTTCAGCAACAGTGATGATATCTTTATCCATAAAAGCCTCAGGGCAGTTGATAATAATATCCTTCTCAGCCATCTCAAGCCATGCCAATGTGCCGGAGAAGATGAGTTTTTCCTTCCTCCCGGGACTATCAGGTCTGCTTTTTCTCAATATCCCGGAATAATCAGTAATACTGTTAAATTACTGGAAGAGTGCACTTTATCATTTGATTTTGAAAGCCAGAAGAATAAAAAGATATTCTCAGCCAGCAGGTATGATGACAGGCTGCTGCTCGAGAAGCTTGCATGGGACGGAATGATCTACAGGTACGGTAAGAATAATGATGTGGCAAGAAAGAGGATACAGCATGAACTTGAGATAATCGATAAACTTGGTTTCTCAGCATATTTCCTGATAACATGGGACATTGTCAGATATTCAATGGCACGGGGATTTTACCATGTAGGAAGGGGGAGCGGAGCAAATTCCATTATTGCTTACTGTCTGAAAGTCACTGGGGTTGATCCTATTGATCTAAACCTTTACTTCGAGAGATTCATTAACCCGAAACGAAGCAGTCCTCCCGACTTCGATATTGATTATTCATGGAAAGAGAGGGATGATGTAACTGATTATATTTTTAAGAGGTATGGTTACAGCCACACCGCTCTGCTGGGTACTATCAGCACCTTCAGGGGAAAATCGATAGTGAGGGAGCTCGGGAAAGTCCATGGACTGCCAAAAGAGGAGATTGACGCAATAATTGAGAATCCCTCATCCGAAACAAACAGGAATGCAATAACGGATACTATTTTTTCCACAGGCCGCAGGATTGCAGATTTTCCCAATATGAGAAGCATCCATGCCGGTGGCATTCTCATTTCGGAAGAACCGATATCATGCTATACTGCCACAGATATGCCACCAAAGGGCTTTCCCACAACACAGTGGGATATGTATACGGCTGAAGAGATAGGCTTTGAAAAGCTCGATATTCTGAGTCAGCGTGGTATCGGGCATATACGTGAGAGTGTAGATATAATATTGCAAAACAAGGCAATAGATGTTGATGTTCATGCAATTCAAAGATTCAAGAATGATCCGAAAGTCAAAGAGCATCTAAGCAATGGCGATACTAAAGGATGCTTCTATATAGAAAGTCCGTCAATGAGAGGACTTTTACAAAAGCTCAGGTGTGGTGATTATAAAACACTTGTCGCGGCAAGCTCAATCATCAGGCCGGGGGTAGCACGTTCAGGCATGATGCGTGAATACATATACCGTTTTCATAACCCTCATAAATTTAAATACTTACATCCGGTAATGGAAAAACAACTTGAGGAGACATTTGGTGTAATGGTTTACCAGGAAGATGTACTGAAAGTGTGTCACCATTTTGCAGGACTTGATCTTGCCGATGCCGATACTCTCCGCCGGGCCATGAGCGGAAAATACAGGTCGAAGAAAGAGATGCAGCGGATCATCGACAGGTTCTTTTCAAACTGCCGCAAAAAGGGATATAGCGAGGAGCTTACAAAAGAGGTGTGGCGACAGATCGAATCGTTTGCCGGCTATTCCTTCTCCAAGGCACACTCGGCATCATATGCCGTTGAGAGCTTCCAGAGCCTTTACCTGAAAGCACATTTCCCCCTTGAGTTCATGGTGGCCGTTATCAATAACTTCGGCGGATTCTACAGGACATGGGTATATGTACATGAGGCAAAAAGAGAGGGAGCAACAATACAACTGCCGTGTGTTAATAAAAGCAACTATAAGACAACAATTTATGGTTCAGATATTTACCTCGGTTTCATACACATTCTGAGTCTCGAGGAGAGACTTGCCATGTTGATTGAGGATAACAGGAATACAGAGGGGCCCTATTCCGATCTTAATGATTTTATTACACGTATGAATCCCGGACTGGAACAGATTATACTACTCATCAGGACAGGGGCTTTCCGCTTCACAGGTAAAAAAAAGTCGGCACTCCTGTGGGAATCACATATGTTGATGAATAAGACGAAGCCTGAGCCTATGAGACGTCTCTTCCCCACTCCTTCCAGGAGCTTCTCTCTCCCCGATCTCGAACATGACAGGCTCGATGATGCATATGATGAAATAGAGCTTCTCGGCTTCCCGGTGTCAATGAGCTGGTTTGACATGCTTCAAACATCATTCAGAGGCGAAATAAAAGCTTGCGAAATGACCAGTTACATCG
>CAZTXH010000028.1:11904-12149 GCA_964617415.1 uncultured Rikenellaceae bacterium
CCTGGTAACTATCAAATATATTAAAACCAAAAACAAAAAGTGGATGAATTTCGGTTGTTTCATTGACGCTGAAGGCAATTTCTTTGATACAACACATTTTCCACAATCTCTTAAGAACTACCCTTTTAAAGGCTCAGGAACCTACCTTATCCTTGGAAAGGTGGTCGAGGATTTCGGTTTTCCTTCATTGGAGGTGGAAAAACTGGCAAAACTTCCTATTAAACCTGATAAAAGATATTAGGAGG
>CAZTXH010000029.1:0-11906 GCA_964617415.1 uncultured Rikenellaceae bacterium
GAATATAGGTTTTGTTTTTCAGGATCATCTTCTGCTACCACATCTTACTGTAAGAGAGAATATTTACTTACCTCTCTTTGCCCATGATATATCAGAAGAAGAGTATCAGGATAAGAGAGAGTATGGTATTCAATTAATGGAGCTTACCGGAATAGACGACCTGGCAGATAAATACCCGTTCCAGATCTCCGGAGGAGAAGCACAACGTGTAACACTGGTAAGGGCACTTATAAACAAGCCTTCCCTCCTGCTTGCCGATGAACCTACTGGATCGCTGGATGCAAAAAACGCAGGATTGCTGGGAGATCTTCTGGTACGACTTAATAATGAAACAGGTACTGCCATGATTGTTGCAACCCATTCACCTGACCTGGCTTCTAAAATGAGACAACACCTTAAACTGAAAGAGGGCAAGCTTAATAAATAATTAAAAAACTAATACTGATGAATTTCCTGCAGAAATCAATCAGACGGTCAATTATATTCTACAGTAGGGATACTTTTAACCAGGTCCTGATAATCTTGTTGTTATCAGTAATAATAACGGGTTCACTATTTACCGGCTATTCAGTAAGAGAAAGTCTACGAAAGAGTTCATCAGAAAAACTTGGAAATACCGGAATACTAATAAGCTCGGGATTAAGGTATTTCGATGGATCACTTGCAGAAGGGATTGCGGCAGAGACTGAAGAAAAGGCAGTTGCAATACTTGAAACAAATGGATATTGCCAGAATTTTGCTACAGGAGCAACAGCCTTAAATACAAATATATATGGCATAACAGATAGCTTCTGGGCATTTCAGGGTGTCGATTCAGTAAGCATTGATCCGGGTAGTGTGGTAATAAACAATAAATTGGCAGAACATCTTGGAATAAGCATGGGTGATGAGATAATAATACGTTTCAATGATCCCGATCCTATCCCCGACAATGCTCCATTTGCCCCCTCCGAGGATGAAAACATATCGAGGGTTTTAAAAGTCATAAATATTCTCAGTTCACAAAAATCTGGTAATTTTTCTTTGGGAATAAGCCAGTTAGTGCCAATGAACATCTTCATAAACAGGTCTGATCTCAGGGTTGATGAATCTCTGGCAAACAGGCTTCTTATACAGAACATCAAAGAATTCCCTCAAGATTACTACTACGAAATCCTGAAGAAAAATATTTCACCATCAGATATAGGTCTTACAGTAAGACGGTCATCGAAAACAGGTGAACCTGAGCTGATATCCGACAGGATATTTATCGACAGCGCTATTGTATCAGATATTATCACTCTTTTACCTTCTGCCAGGCCTTTGTTAACATATCTGGGGAACAATCTTGAAGTTAAAGGTAATTCCACACCATATTCTTTCATAACGGCATATGGAAAAGATATTGATGAGAACGCAATAAAGATCATAAGATGGGTTGCTGAAGATATTGATGCAAATATTGGTGATTCACTGATACTTACATGGTATGATCCTGCATATAGTAATAATATCCTTGAAGAGAAAAGTACAAGCTTTATCATAAGTGAAATTCTGCCTGATGATCACTCTCTGTCCGATCCTGCATTAATGCCTGATTTTCCGGGTATATCAGGAAGCACGACCTGTTCAGGCTGGAATGCCGGGGTCCCTATACTTATGGAGCGAATCAGAGATAAGGATGAGGAATACTGGAACATATACAGGGGAACACCGAAAGCTTTTATTAGCTATAATACCGGAAAAAGACTCTGGGGTAATAATTTTGGTGCTGTTACTGCGCTTAGATTTCCTGAATCAATTGAAACGGATACTATAATAAATACTTTGACAGGTTCACTCGATCCGATAAAGACGGGTTTTGCTTTTACTGATACAGGGAATAAAAGTGAAAGAGCAGCTGATGAAAGTGTAAATTTCAGTACATTATTATTGAGTCTTGCCTTTTTTATAATTCTTTCATGTATTATCCTGTTATCTCTTGCCGTTTCAATGTTTTTCGATACAAGGAAAGAACAGGTGAGAACCTATTTTGCTCTGGGATTTAAAAACAGTTATATCAGCAAACTACTCTTTTGGGAAACTATGGTTATATCGTTAGCAGGAGCAATACCAGGGATCTTTTTGGGATATCTTCTTAATATTCTGACTATAAAAGCGCTTAATTCAGTATGGACCGGAGCGGTTCAAACCAACACACTTTCTGCCTATTTCAGCTTTATTCCGCTTCTGATTGGTTTTCTCACTACAGAAATTATAACCTCTCTTCTTCTGCTTATAAAGACAAACAGATTTCTGCAAAGCCTAAGCAAAAAGGAAACAGGTGAAATAAAACGACATCAGCCAAAAAATAACCTGATTCTGTTACTTATCAGTATTTTAATCACTCTGATCCTGGTTGGCCTTTCATTGTTTATTGAAGGCGGGTCAGTGGCACTCTCTTTTACAGGTGGATCATTTTTATTTATTACTCTGGTATTATTGCTCCGACAACTTTGTGTCAGAAAAAAAGAGGTAAAAGAGACTATTGCCGGTTTAAAACAGGGTTTATCGAGGCGGTTTTATTCATTTCATCCCGCACACATGGTAACGCCTGTTATTTTCATAGCAGCAGGGATATTCGCCGTTATGATCACAGGTGCTAACAAAAAGATTATAAGTGAAAAGATGTTTTTACCTTCTGGTGGTACAGGGGGTTATTTATTATGGGGAGAGTCTGCGGTACCGGTCAAGGAGAACCTGAATGGTGACGGTCGAAGAGAATTCGGATTTAATGAGGAAGATCTCGAAGAACTGGTATTTGTACAGGCTAAACGACTGCCAGGCGATGATGCCAGCTGCCTGAATTTAAACCATATAACAGCGCCTGCAGTGCTGGGTATTGATCCATCGGCTTTTATTGAAAGGGGCTCCTTTTCTTTTGCCACAAGGTTAAAAGAACCTGGAGTAGATAATCCATGGAGTCTGTTGGAAGCCACACCTGGTGAAAATATAATATATGGCATTGCAGATCAAACAGTTTTGCAATGGAGTTTGAAGATAAAAACAGGAGATACGCTGGTTTTCAATGCTGAAAATGGTCAGCCATTGAAGATAGTAATTTGTGCCGGTCTTAAATCTTCTGTGTTTCAGGGTCATCTGATAATAGGAAAAGAGCATTTTGAAAAGCATTTTCCCTCTATATCCGGATACTCGGTATTTCTTATTGATGGAGATCCTGCTTCAGAAGATTATTACATTGAGGCATTAAACCAAAGGCTTTCCGGTTATGGCTTTTCGGTGGAAAGAAGTGGGGTAAAACTGGCATCTTTTCATGTGGTCACAAATACCTATCTCGATGTTTTTGTCGTGCTTGGAATATTTGGGATGGTGCTGGGTGCAACAGGACTGGGATTCATACTTATATTGAATTTCAACCAGCGAAAAAGGGAGTTTGCACTTATGATGGCAACAGGTTATAATATCCGCAGAATCAGGACTCTTTTGTTAAAGGATCAGCTTAAAATGCTTATCTGGGGTATTCTGACAGGTACAGTTTCGGGTCTTCTTGCTACACTGCCATCTCTAAGAAGTGGCTCAGAGATACCCTGGAGCCATATACCCATCATGATTACTGCAGTATTTACTGCAGGATTATTAGCTCTGATGATATCACTAAGAAAAGTCAAGAGCAGTTCCCTGATTCTTTTACTGAGAAAAGAATAAATACTACTTCTCTCCCACTGCTATAAGGTGATTCTGTGTTCGGAAATATATCATGCCGTCAGTAATTGCAGGTGCTGTCATACAAATATCACCAAGAGGTATTTCAGCGATCAATTCAAATGATGGGCTATCTTTTATAATATATACCATCCCCTCTTCATCCACAATATATAGTTTACTATCAGAGGCAACCGGTGAGGCAATAAAGCTCCTGGCATTTCCCAGTTTGGCACTGTATATCTCCTTACCTGTCAGGGGATTAAGACACTGCAATAATCCGTTCCATTTTACATTATAAAGCCTGCTATTGTATAGAAGCATGGTGTGTATATATGATCCACCCCGGGGTTTACTCCAGAGAATGTATTTATTTTTTGATTCCTGCTTTTTTAAAGTAATGTCACCAGTAGCACTGGTTTTTACTGCAATTATTGGAGAACTACGACCATGTGCACTGTTAAAATATATTAGTCCATCACTAATTATCGGTGTTGGGATCTGTATATCTCCGCCTCCTAACATCCTCCATATTTCTTTTCCTGTTTCGAAATCATAGCCGCCACGGTGCTTATATCCATTCACTGCAACATAAGTCTTTCCTGCGTAAGTATATATATTTGGTGTACACCATCCCGGATACTCATCCCTTTCTGCTTTCCAGAGCTCTATTCCTGTTTTTACATCGTAAGCTGCCACGAATGAATTCTCAAGAACATCACATTGTATTATTACCCTTTTGTTATGTATTATAGGAGAGCTGCCGAATTCCCATTCTGCATTTTTCCTAATAAAAAAAGCTGATCTCAGCAATCCGAAATTCTTCTGCCATTGAAGATTACCATTCATGTCATAGCAGTAAAGTCCTTCCGATCCAAAAAATACTACTACGTAATTACCGTCAACAGCAACAGTAGTATTGGCGTGTGTCGACTTAGGATGCCGTTTTACTTTTGGAATACCCTTACAGGGGATACGTTTCCATATCAGTTTACCTGTGTTTTTATCGAAACAGTATATGATCCATTCATGTACCGATGAGTCTTTTACAGGAGATACATCACCATAAATACCTGTCCTAAAGCCAGCTTTATCATCTTCACTAACAGCTGTAGTGATAAAGAGTTTATCACCCCAGATCGCTGGACTGGAAATCCCCATTCCCGGTATTTCAGCAATCCATTTTATATTCTCCATGCTCTTAAGATCAAAAGATCCGGGAAGGTTAGCATTATCAAGAATTCCAGAGGCCCTATAACCCCTGTAACCGGGCCATTGTCTTTCAGGTATAACCTGACAGTTTACTGAATGTATTACTACAACAATAAATAGTATAGAAAGGATTAGTCTATTATTTTTAAAAAATTTCATTATCAGTAAAGTGTAATACTTTCATTTTTTGCTATGGCATGCATTAAAACTTAAGTTCATAGTTTAATGAAATTATATTATCATCCCGGAATTTAGGATGGTAATCACGCTGGAAAAGATACTCTACTTCCACAGCATGTTTTTTTGATATCTTATATTCCACACCAGTTGAAAACCTTTTCTTGTCAATAACAAAATCAGATTCCTTGAACACCGGGAAGAACAATTCAAAGGCCATAAAGGGATTCAGCGGGAATGATGGGGTTTTGTATGTTGATTTTATTCTGAATCTGAAATGGGAATTTGGTATTTTGTCTTCTTCATCTTCAAAGTAAGTTTTATAACGTTCCTGATATCTTATCCTTCCATCTGTTTCAATGTCCCAAATATCGATTTCACCTTTAAGTCCCACAAACCATTTATGACGTAGATGGTGAGCATCATCATCCTCAATATGTTCGGTTATCCTGTATGAAGCAGCTGCAGAGAGGTATTTGGTGAATTTGTATGCTACTTCTCCCTCAATAAAACCCTCCTCAATTTTAGTCGCGTTATCGAATGTCCTGACAGTTGTAATAACCTCAACCTCAAACTTTTTAGTGATATCATATTTAGCTGAGATATTATACCAGAGTCCAAAATCTTTATCCTGCGAGTAGATTCCGACAGTAAGATATGCACACAAGAGTACAAAAGCCGTCCTTCTAATCGTCGTTGTCATCCTCGGTATTAGTATAGCTACCGTTTATGTTGTTCAGGTTTTTTTCATGTTCTGAAATATAATAATAGATCCTAATCTCGCATGTATCTCTAAGAAAATCTATTTTACCTACTTCGATGCGGTTAATTTTGTCTATTCCTGTTCTCTCCTGCAGGTCTTTAATAAGAGCATTCCTGTTTTCCGGTCTTATCAGGTTGATCTTTTCGTAGATCACTGTTTTTGATGACTCGTGTTTCAGTAGCCAGAGCTTTTCAAGTCCATAGGTAATAAATATTATTACCAGGTTTGTAAACAAAAGATCGGCAATACTTGTGGTTGTGCTGGTAAGGGCATTAATTACAGAAATACCGATTACAAGGAAAAGATATGTCATTTCTTTTATCGGTATTGCATCTGTTCGGTAGCGTATGATCCCGAAAATAGCAAAAAGACCAAGTGCGAATCCTATCTGCAGTTTCACGCTTTCCAGAAGAAAGCAAAGCAGGAAAACGACACTTGCAATCAGAATATAGGTAAAAAGGTAGTCTTTTCTTTTCACAGTGGAATAATACAGCCATCTGACAAGAATAACTATGACTGCCGTGTTAAGAGTAAACCTGAGTACCAGTTGCAGAAAATCCGGAAGATTAATTAAGTCTATACCTGCGATATTTATTACATCAGGTATCAGAAGGTTTGTTAAATTCATCTTGAATCTTGTTTATAAGTAAGAATTTTGGCTTTAGCATATTCTTTCGTGGTATATTTTCATTCATTAAGGCTGTACCGAAACAGTATTTACTGAACCCTGTAGGATGTATCTGGTTAGCTTTCAATATCTTCGTTATTGGAGAACCATTTGCAAATCGCTCTCTTTTATGCTCAATGATCGTAAAAAAAGGAAAACTCATTCTGTTTCCATCAAGATCAATATAGGTAAGATCCCGGTCAATTGTAATTCGCTCATTTATTTCCGAACCTACCAGTGTTATTCTGTTGAAGCTACTTATAAGTACAGGTTTGAGTTCCAGTCTATTCTGGGGCAAATATTCGTTAATGAATTCACATGCAGTAGTATCACATTCATTACCCGGATCTGGATTATGTTCAATGCGCCATTTGATAGTCCTGTTTTTATTAGTTTTCCTTTTGACTTCAAGGTAAGTTAGTCCGGTTGTTTGGTATTTTCTGTAACGGACCTTATTTCTACCCAGTCTTCCCGTAACATGCTGATTATAAAATAGAAAATCGTCTGTATCTAAATAGGTAGTATAGTATGAGAAAATCCTGTTATTCTGAATATCAAGTACTCTGTAAGCTCCATCCATCTCTGTCAGTATTGCAGGTACTTTTTTAATTGAAACCAGATATTTAGTATCAACCCGGTTCATCAATCTGGTATTTCCCATATCATCTAATCCTACAGGCCTGAATGTTACAAGTACTTCTTTAATTTTATTAATCAGCATTTGATTTTTAAAACTATATGTTTGTTTACGGCACAATTTATTAACAGAAAATCTCCTCAAATCTTGTTCAGTAATGGCATCTTTTTAAAATAATTTGATAAACTGAATGAATTTTTATGTTAAAATATCAACATCTGTTCAATCCTAAATTCAGAATAGGTTTTTTGTCAGGAGCAAGCACTTTCATGATAACAAGTGCAGCACCAAGAGCTGTTGCATTCGAAATTTCAGAAGTATATACATTTTTCATAGGATATGCCTCGGAAATAAGAGTACAGAATAACTGATTATCGGCAAATCCTCCGGTAATGTAAATATTTTCAATGTCATCGTCAACAGGTAATATAAGATCGATAGCTTCGACTGTAAGCTCTGTGAGTTCTATCATAAGCTGATGATATGCTTCTTCAAATGTTTTAAATGTATAAAAATCATATCTTGATTTAAGTCCCCTTGAATACTGCAGGATGTCAAAATAGAATCTGTTCTTACCTCTTTTATACCTGCATTCTGCTAATATCTTGCTATCTGGTTTTATACTTTTATAGTAATCTGCATCAGTAGTAAAATGATCATTTAGCTGATTTACAGCAGTTTCATGTAAATTTCCGAGAAAGATTCTCGATGATTTGACAGGTTGCCTCGAAACACTTAAGTAACAGAGGCAATCAAGATCCAGCTGTTCAGCTGTTAAAATTTCAGCATTAAAGGGATTCATATTGATACACCAGGTACCTGTTGTAAGAAGCAGAAATTTGCCTCTGCTACCTGAAAAGTATGGTACAAGTGAAGAAGAACTGTCATGAATTCCAATACCGACCTGTACATTTTTCCCTTCAATATTTACATTTTTCATAGTACTGATATCTACGGGATCAGTAAGTATTAGGCCTTCAGCAGCAGTCCAGGGATGGTAATCCATATTATCAAAATCCCATAATGCTGTATGACATCCAAGTGAAGTATGTTCTGAATATATTTTTCCGGTAAGAAGAAATGAGAAGTATTGCGGAAAATGGAGTATATATTTCACCTTTTCAAATATTTCGGGTTTTCGGCATTTAAGCCAGAGTGCCTGTATCCCTGAGTTAAGCATTCCAAGTGCTGGAGACGCTGTTCGCCTGCAGAATTCATCCTGCCCTCCGTATTTCTTATATATACGTTCAGGTATCTTCTCATTAACAGGTTTGAGATAATTATATACAGGTGTGACCCTTTTACCTGATTGATCGAGGAATGTTAATGTTGCTCCATATGTAGAAAAGTTTATAGCAGAAAGATCATATTTATCCGATTTGACCAGTAGGCTAACCTCATCCCTGACCCATTCCTCAATACGCTCAATATCTTCACAGGCAAAGCCGTCATCATCCTTTATTTCAGAAAATCTTTGTTCTTTTTCTGAAACCATATTAAGATCATAATTGAACAGGATTACTTTTTTATTAGTCTTACCTATATCGAATACAGCAATTACTTTTTCTTTCATAATGAAAGACCCACAATGTACATTATTACAATTAATTATCTCTTGCCAAGAACCTCTTTCTCGTATTTTAATATTTCATCAATATAATCCTGGCCAACTGGCACTTTATTTTTAAGGCAATAATAATCCCACACTGCCCCAAAAGGTTTTGATTTCATCAATTCCAGCATTGCCAGTCTCTCAAAATATTTTCCCTTTTCCTCATACTTACGGAGAGCCTTAGTAGGTTCCAGTAGAGCCGACAGGAACGCCATCTGAGCAGCTCTTGTTCCTATTACATAAGCACCTATTCTGTTTAGGCTTGCATCAAAAAAGTCAAGACCTATATTCACTCTTTCAAGTGCTTTTGCCCGGACTATTTCCTGTGCAATAAGCATAACTTCGTCATTTAAGGTGAGAACATGGTCGCTGTCCCAGCGAACACCCCTGGTAAGGTGTAGAAGTAATTCATCAATATAAAGAAGAATTGATGATATCTTGTCCCCAACCTGCTCTGTCGGATGATAATGTCCATTGTCGAGGGTGATCATTGTTTTATTTTTAACAGCGTATCCAAGGTAAAAATCGTATGATCCGACAACCATTGATTCTGATCCTATACCAAAGAGCTTACTCTCTATTGAATCCTTCAGATATTTCTTTGGATATTTAACTGAAAAAATTTCATCCAGAGATTTTTTTAGCAATTTTCTCAATGTATATCTGTCGACTGGAGTATCTTTTGATCCGTCTGGTATCCAAATATTATGTACAGCGGGTGTTCCAAGTTGTTTGCCCATCTCTGCGGCTATCTTACGACATCTCTTTGTATGTTCTACCCAAAACTTTCTTATCTCAGGATCCTTGCTTGAAAGAGTAAAGCCATCATCGGCCAAAGGATGTGAGAAGCATGTACAGTTAAAATCAAGACCTATTTTTCGTTTTTTTGCCCAGTTTATCCATCCCTGAAAATGTTTCACTTCTATTTTATCACGATCAATATGTTTCCCGCCAAACTCACCATAGCTGGCATGCAGGTTCAGCCTCTGTTTCCCCGGGAGCAGCGACATGACCTTGTTAAGATCATCCCTCATCTGTTTTATTGTTGTTGCTTTTCCGGGAAAATTTCCGGTAGCTTGAATTCCTCCACCTCCCAGTTCGGCTCCTTCATGCTCAAAACCGCCAACATCATCGGTCTGCCAGCAATGAAGACTTATTACTATATCATCCATTTTCTGAAGGACTTCCCTCGTATCTATTCCTAATTCTGCATATTGCTGTTTAGCAAGCTGATAGGCTTTAATGACAACGTCTTTTTCCATGATTTTCTTATTTAATAATTATTATTGTTCTGTGTCAGACTTTTACAATAAAACCTACTTCTATTATCTTGTAATTGTGGTACGGATTCCTATTCCATGTAAAAAAGTTGCTCCAGTGGAATGGATACAGGTGAGTTATCAGGAAAAGTAACCAGCTCAGGCCAGATTTTATCATGTCGTCTCCGGTATTCTTCTTTAAAGCCCGGTGACAATTTCATTTTAAAACCAAACCGCTTTATCATTTATTTCTTTTATCCAAGTTTAACAACAAAAGTTGAAAGAATAAGAACGATAATTCCAACTACTAAAACAACAATAGTCTTTGTTTTTACACCTTTCCATTCTTTCAATATTATTCCCCATATATTACTGATCGCAATGTTTAGTGCCATAAGTATACTCCAGCCGAAAACAGCCATACCGGCTGGCAGTTTACTTGATCCCATTCCGAAGAAATGGAATTGTAGGAACCATAACAATCCGGCCAGGAATGTAAAAAACAGATTATTAAATAGAATATTCCCGGATACCGTGTAATAATCCCTGTAAGTTTTATTCCTGATATTTAAAAAACCACAGTAAAACAGGTTGGTAAGGAACCCACCAAGCAGGATAAAAATAAGTGTGGGATTCTTCTGGAACAGGGGATTAGCCCCATGAGCCAGTGCTATTTCCTCAATTGGCTTACCTGCTTCGAATCCGAAGTTAAAGCAAGCGCTCATGATCCCTGCAAAAATTGCTATCAGGATACCTTTTTTAAGTGCGAATTCCTTGACAGCTGCTTTCTTATCTTCTTCCGACATTTCACGGCTTTTCAACGCACCGGCATAACCAACAATAATAATACCTGCTACAGTAATAGCAACACCTATAACCATAAGAATCCCTCCGGTTGTTGAAAAGAGATTTTGTCCTGCAACAATTGGAGGAATTAAAGTACCAAAAGCTGCACAAAGACCAAGTGCCACGCTCTGTCCAAGTGCAACACCAAGGTAACGTAAACTAAGACCGAATGTAAGTCCGCCAAAGCCCCAGAGGATACCGAAAAATGCAGCCATAAGCTTCGCAGATACAGGTGACTCATTAATTATTGGTATAAGCTCTCCCCGGGGAATAAAAATAAGAGCAAATAGCCATGGAATAACCAGCCAGGCAAAAACACCCTGGCTCAGCCAGTATGATTCCCAGGCCCATTCCTTTACCTTCTTGAAAGGAACATAAAAGCTGGCAGCGCCAATACTGCCAACTGCAATTAATAATATACCTGTGATTGGATCCATTTTTTTTGTTTGTCCCGCAATTTATAAACTTTACGGAATTATTTACAGGTGTATCTGTTTTTTTATTCGTACATTTTTAATAATCTTGAGCTTTATTCCAAAACTTTTTACTATGAAACCCATAAACCTAACTATACTGCTGTTCTTTCTTTCTGTAACTATAGATGAACGCCTGGGATGGACAGGTGATGCACAGGCATTCAGTCGTACTGCTGCCTTTAACTATAATGTTGCACCCTTCTTTACCAAGTGGCTTAAAGATCTTGCTATTGATCAGAAACCAGGTGGTGAGGTACCTGATGTAATACCTGATGTTCTTAACAAACAAGATGCGAAAACAGCCTGCCCTTCAGCAGGCTGGAGAGATGTGGCAACTATTGTTCCATGGACAATTATAAATGCGGGATCGGGAGAGTATATATTTGAGTTTGCAGAATAGATGGATTTTTTCAGAGATCATTATGGAGAGTTTGCTGCTCTGCTTACTGCCATTTTCTGGACAATAACTGCTCTTGCTTTCGAATCTGCGAGCAGGCGATTAGGATCTATCGCAGTAAATTTACTACGCCTTATCCTGGGTTTTATTTTCCTGAGCATATTTACCCTGATCTACAG
>CAZTXH010000030.1:0-11785 GCA_964617415.1 uncultured Rikenellaceae bacterium
TATAGATACAGGTAATGCTCGTAAGCTTATTGAAACAGGAGTAGATGTTCTTGTTACAGGAAATTCGGTTTTCAGCTCCGAAAACCCGACAGAGTATATAAGAAAACTTAAAATACTGGAATAGGCACGGATTGCAACCGAGGACTTCTTTATCAGGCCGAGCTCAGCAAAACTAAATCCGCACCAGCGACGCTCGCTGAAAGCAAATCCATGACAGCGGACTGCAAGACTTTAAGACATTATTTCTGTTTCCAGAAATTTTATGATCCTGGGTAAATTATCCGCATTAAACCATTTTATTTCCTTATCCTTTCCCCACCAGGTCATCTGTCTTTTTGCGTAGCGTCGTGTATTTCTTTTAATAAGCTCAATAGCTTCTTCTCTTGTTACCTTTCCGTCAAAATAATCAAAGAACTCTTTATAGCCCACACTGTTAAGTGCATTAAAGTCTCTCATGGTAAACAGACTACCGGCTTCTTTTTCAAGACCGTTCCTGATCATTTTGTCAACCCTATGGTTAATCCTCTTATAAAGCTCATCCCTTTGTCTTTCAAGACCGATCTTAATGATCCTGAAATCTCTTTCCCGTTTTTGTTTTGTGAGAAATGAGGAATATGGCCGTCCTGTGCTTTCACAAATCTCAAGAGCCCTTATCATTCTTTTCGGATTTTTAAGATCGATATTTTCATAATGTACCGGATCAAGCAGTTTAAGTGCTAGTCTTAAACCGTTTATCCCCTCATCCTTGTATTTCTTAATATATTTCTCCCTCACAAGAGGTTCGATATCGGGAATATCGTCAATACCATAGCAGACTGCATCGATATACATGCCTGATCCCCCGGTCATCAGTGCAATATTGTTCTTCCTAAAAAGGCTGGAAAGAAGCTTAAGTACATCCCGTTCAAAAAGACTTGCACTATAATAGTCTTTTATGGAAAGGAATCCTATGAAGTGATGTTTTATTGCAGCTAACTGGCTGCTGGAAGGGACAGCTGTACCAATTTTCATTTCACGAAAAAATTGCCGTGAATCAGCAGAGATTATCTCGCAGCCAAAATGCCGGGCAATCTTAATTGAAAGGTCTGTCTTCCCGGAACAGGTGGGACCGACAAGAACTATCAGGATATTTTCCATGCTGATTATTCAGGGTGGAGACTAATCATCATCCTCACCAAGGGGATTTTCGTCTTCAAAGCTGCCCAGTGTTTCTTCATCACCATTAAGGAAGAGCTCGTCAACATCTGCATCATCCTCATCCTCATCATCGGAGACGATTATGTTATTATATAGCTTTCTGGAAGTGCCTCCGAATATAACCTGTTTTGGTGGTATACCTTTGGAGTTTGTACAAATAGGGTATTCACGGTCTTCTATCTCCTGGGTTTCCCCTGTATACTCAACAAACAGCCCCCTCTCATTAAAGAAATCAAAGACATAAAGTAGTTTTTGATTCTTCTTGAAGATAATATCCTCAAGGACAGCTGTTTCCATTGTAGATGAGCCAGTACCCATATCAAAAAGTGTAAACTCCTCCTCTTTTTCCCATTTATCGGTGGCCAGGTAAAAAGATGCCATTTGTGATTTATCAAATTCCAGTTCCTCCTGTAAAATATTATGGAAATCCAACAGAGTGTGAGAATCCAGAAATTCAAATTCTCTCACAAACGACTCATCCTCATCTGATAATACTACAAATTTGTAAACCATGACATTTTCTAATTCGCAGGTTGCAATATAATATTTTTTATTTTACAATCTTCCTACAATGTTTTTTTTAAATTAAATTCTATAATATCAATTCCATCTGCGTAATCCCACAGGGTAGGCGATTGAGCTTTGCCAAAAGGCAGAAAATCCCTGCCCACAACACACTGAATCTTATTACTAAAGTTTCGGAAAACCTTTTGTAACTGTTCCTGAGAATTGTAAAATTCATAATATAGAACTGCTACCGGTGATGAAAGTGTATTATCTTCCTTAAATATTAGATAACCGGTATCTATGAATTTTTCTTTGTTAACAAGAAGGACTGCTTTATTGAAATCATAGTTGCCGGCATATTTGGAATGGTTTATCAAGGAAAAATATTTTTCCCAGTTTTGAATCATTTTAGAGAAATCATAATTCTCCGGCACAAACAGTTTTGAAATACTTCTGCAGCCAAGGCCGAAATATGAGAAAATATCTGATCCAAGTGCTTCTAGCTCAGTATTAGTCTCCTTACCATCAATAATGGCTATACTGTTCCTGTTCTTTCTGATTATATTCGGATATTGGCCAAAGTAATGTTTAAAATACCTTGAGCTATTATCACTGCCGGTAGCTATTACACTATCAAAGCCGGAAAGGATCCCGTCAGAAATTGATATTATACTTTTAAATTCCCGATTTATTGAGATAAGTATTTCAGAAATTAGATTTATCAGGTCAGGATCCTTTGAGCTTGTTTTGGCGATGACCTTGTTTCCGGTAATAAGAACTGAAAGGAAATCATGAAAACCGACAAGAGGAACATTGCCGGCCATTATTATTCCAACATTCAGCGGTTTGTAAGATTTATTAAGTACAGGATAGGAATCAGTCCATTTTACAAGGTTCTCCTCAGTCAGTTCATCAGCAATGCTTTTTAATGCCAGTCTTATATTATCGGGTGTAAACCATGGATTTTTAAGGTGTTGGGTCTCGATAAGGTCATTTATTCTTCCAGTAAATGGAGTTGATCTGCCCTGGAGGGCGTTGCGCAATATTTCTCCCAGCATTGAAAAAGCTGATATTCGTTCCTCAAGTTTCATTTCATACCAATAGTGGTACAAATTTAACTAAATATATATTAGATGCCGGAGAGCCTGTCCCGCAAAGCGGGACATCCAATTCCATCCCGAAAGCTTTCGGGATCCATGGTTACATCCATGGTAGAGTTTAGTAATAGGAGGAACAACACCAGAGAGCATGCCCCGATTTATCGGGGTGTTGAAGAAATCTAAATAAACAGATATTCTTCTTTGAAATCGATGTCATTTTCTTTTAACATCTTAATCAACTCTTCTTTATAAGATACTTTCTTATGATGCTCTTCCTGATTTAATACATAGTCTATCAAAGCCTTTTTACTTGAAATATGATAAGTAAAACCACTATAACCGACCTGCCATCCATCAAAATACGGGAACAATGATTTTTCCCGGCAAATCATGATATGATACGCTTCCTTTATATCTTTTATCAGGTATGCAGGACATATTGTCGGGTGTATATGTGTGATAATGTGAATATGATTGACAGTACCACCGACTATATAAGAATGACAGTTTTTATTCTTTAGAATTCCTGCAATATAAGTAAATAGAATTTCCTTGTTTTTGGCTGAAAGAAATGGTTTATGATCTTTACTGCCAAAAACCAGCTGATACAAAAATTGAGTATAAGTTGACATAATATTTCCTTTTAGCACAAAAAATAAAGATACAATAAAAATTATAAAGGACAAATTTGATCCCTCCGGGATCATATACTTTATTCTCAGATTCTACCCCGGATGTAACTAGGGATATTGGACTTCAAAGCCTCCGGCTTATGAAGAACTGAATTTCCTTATTACCCCGGATTTAACCGGGGATATTGGAATTTAAAACCTCCGGCTTTTAAACTAAAGATTATTAAAGATGCCGGAGAGCCTGTCCCGCAAAGCGGGACATCCAATTCTAATATCCATGGTAGCATCCATGGTTGAGTTTGGTAATAAGTAGAACAACACCGGCGGTGTTGAATAAAACTGCCTGTAATGATCAGGGGTAAAAGTAAGAAGCTGTCTCATAGCCTAAAAAATATATATGGGACAGCCTTTTAATTATGATAAAATGCAAAAAACTATGCTATTCTAACATAAAGATGACAGGTACAATATACCATACAGGAACAATTCTGCCATCTTCTCTTCCCGGTTTTTCGAATTGGGGAAGGGATTTTACAACTCTTAACGCTTCAGCGTCGAGTTCCGGATCAACACCTTTCAGAATTCTTACTCTGTCAATGCTACCATCTGTCTCCACTACAAATCTTACAATGACTCTGCCTTGAATACCTTTTGATTTTGATTCTTCAGGATATTTTATGTTTTTACTCAAATAATCTAATAGTGCAAGCTCACCACCTCCAAATTCAGGCATCTCATCCACTACAACCCATATTGTATCACCATTCTCAAGTCCATAACTACTAGAAGAAGAGGATTGAGGAGGTGGCGGTGGAGAAACCAGTTCTTCGCCTGCAACTTCTTTTGATTTCTGCTTATCCTTGCAGGAAGAAAATATGACAAGAACCATTGCAATTAGAGTTCCCTTTTGTAATTATTGCTGATGAAGTTCCTGAAATAAGAACTTCAGAAAGTGTTTTACCGAATAACATTTCTCCAACCGGTTTGTTGGTTTCAATAGTAATGAAAGGAAGGACCATCGCTAAGATAACCGAAAGAAGGATGAAAGCCCTGTTTCTTCCATACATTGTATCCCGGCTCATCAATGTTATATATACAATATAAAATACTGCAATACAGAATGCTGACTTTACCATATATAAAAGGAGAGGACTCATTTCTTAGCTTTTATTTTTTTCACTTCACTATCCATGATCTTCATTATCTCTTCCATCTCTTTAACAGAGATCTCCTGTTCCCTGGTAAAAAAGCTAACCATTTTTCCAAACGAGTTTGAGAAATAGTTATTAACAAATGAGTTAAGATGTGATTTGGAATACTCATTCTTCGATACTACAGGATAATATTCGTGTGTTCTTCCATAAGCTTTGTGCTTTACAAATCCTTTGTCCTGCAGGATCCTGATAATTGTACTTACAGTATTGTATGCAGGTTTTGGATCATCAAAATGTTTCAGAACATCTTTAACAAATCCCTTTTTTATCTTCCAGAGTACCTGCATTACCTGTTCTTCAGCTCTAGTTAATTCTTTCATATTTTATAAATTATTCCCTGTATATGATTTTATGATGGTACAGTCGATGCATGCATCGACTGTACTATTCATTAATAATAATCATCTAAACAAATATACAACGAATATTTTAGTTATACAACTAAATTGTTAATTATGTTAAAAAATTAAAAATTATGTAACCTCTCCGGGATTATTGGTAATAACATTAAATCGTGGTCGGGATTACGGCAGAATTGAAAAAAAGTGTACTTTTATTTTTTTTTGAATTTATTGTTATTACGGAGGTAAAAATTGACAAAGTTAAGTTTAAGAATAGGTCTGTTCCGTGAGAATTTGAGAATTTCTGTAAGGGCAATAAGATCGAACAGAATAAGGGCAATTCTCACAATGTGTATCATAGCTATTGGAATAATGGCTCTGGTAGGTATTCTTACTGCTATCGATGCAATAAAATCCTCACTTACAAATCAATTCACTTTAATGGGTGCTAATTCATTTACAATCACTTCACGGGGCATGACCATTATTGTAGGGGAGTCGCAATACAGAGTCAGGAACCACTCAAGAATATCATACAGGGAGGCCGTTGAATTTAAGGAAAGATTCAGGGAACCGGCATGGGTATCAATCTCATTCAATACCTCGAGTATGACAACTGTAAAATATGAATCAGAGGAGACTAATCCGACTATTTACCTTACGGGGGTGGATGAGAATTACCTTGCAGTCTCCGGTTACGAAATATCAACAGGCAGAAATTTTAGTCCTGATGAAATACAACTTAACAGGAGACTGGTTCTGATAGGGTCAGAAATTGCTACAGATCTATTCCCGGTTGATTTTGAACCGGTTGGTTCAGAAATATCAGTTGCAGGATTGAAATTTACGGTTGCAGGAGTTTTAAAAAGCAAGGGTTCAAGTGCTCTTAATACCGATAATGTTTGTTTCATTCCGGTTACTACAGCGCGACAATATTTCTCACGTCCGAATATGAATTTCAGTATTACGATTATGCCATTTAATCCTGCTAATCTCGATATTTTAACAGGTGAAGCGGAAGCAATTTTCAGGATTGTCCGTAATCTCGATCCCAGAGACGAATCTGATTTTAATATTTCAAAGAGTGATAATATTGTACAGATATTATTAGAGAATCTTAAGTATGTTACATTGGCGGCAACTATAATAGGTCTGGTTACTTTGTTTGGAGCTGCTGTAGGATTAATGAATATAATGCTTGTTTCTGTATCAGAGCGTACACGGGAAATTGGAGTCAGAAAAGCTATTGGTGCAAAACCAAGGACAATTCAGTACCAGTTTCTTTTCGAATCAATACTTATAGGACAGTTTGGTGGAGCATTTGGAATAATTCTTGGGATTCTTATCGGAAATATTGTATCTTCAATGCTAAAATCAAGTTTTGTTGTACCATGGTTATGGGTCATAATGGGTGTAGTTGTATGTTTTATAGTGGGAGTGATATCAGGTTATGCGCCGGCATTAAAAGCTGCAAATATTGATCCGATTGAAGCTTTAAGATATGAATAAGAATAAAATTTATGAATATGGACAGACAAGTAATTCAGAAAGAGCTTAAAAACTGCCCGGGCATATATTATTATCCCGAGATAAACAAGCTGGAACTTATAGGCAGATCGATACCTGAAAATCCGGAACTTATATTCAAGCGCCTAGATGATTGGATCACTATTCATTTTGAAAAGAATAAGGAGCTCGATATCAGCATACAGCTTGAGTATATAAATAGCGGATCATCCAAGTATCTCTATGAGATTCTAAAAAGGCTTACAGGTTTCGGACGATCCGGTAATGTTGTAAAGATGAAATGGCTTTATGAGGAAGACGATGAAGCCATGCTGGAACTTGGAGAACATTATCGTGATACGGCAGGTATTCCACTGGAAATTGAAATGATCGTATAAAAGAAAGGGACGTTGCATGCAACGTCCCTATATGTATTAATGTAATTAAATATATTATTATCCAAGCATAGGGATAAGGTCGACAACTCTGCACGAGTAGCCCCATTCATTATCATACCACGAGAGAACCTTTACCATTTTCCCGTTGACCATTGTACTCAGGGAATCGAATATTGATGATGCTGTGGTATGAATCACATCGGCAGATACAATTGGATCTTCACAATATTCGAGGATACCTTTCATCGGACCTTCAGCAGCCTTTTTCATTGCTTCATTTACTTCATCCTTTGTGACCTCTTTCTTAAGGACTGCCACCAGGTCGACAAGCGATCCGGTAGGAGTAGGAACTCTAATTGATATACCATCGAGTTTACCATTGAGTTCAGGTATGACCTTGCCAACAGCTTTAGCAGCACCTGTTGTTGTTGGAATCTGTGATAAAGCAGCTGATCTTGCACGCCTGAGATCCTTGTGAGGAAGATCAAGTATCCTCTGGTCGTTTGTATATGAGTGTATTGTGGTCATATAGCCCACCTCAATACCGAAGGTGTCGTTTAATACTTTGGCAACAGGTCCCAGACAATTAGTAGTACATGAAGCGTTTGAAACACACTCGTGTTCGGGTTTAAGATCATCATCATTAACTCCAAGTACAATCATAGCATCTATAGTATCCTTAGAAGGAACTGTAAGAATAACCTTCTTTGCGCCATTCTTGAGATGATCACCATAACCTCCTTTTGGACTCTCCTTTGATCTGAATATACCTGTTGATTCTATTACAACATCGGGTTTCACCGGCCATGGAATATTAGCCGGACTCTTTTCTGCAAAGACCTTAACCTTTATACCATTTACTATAATATTCTCATCATCATATGTTACTCCCGGGTACCTTCCCTGTGTTGAGTCATATTTAAGAAGATGGGCTAGTGTCTTTGTATCGGTGAGGTCATTAATACCTACTATTTCAATATCATCTCTCTCGAGGGCAATCTTGAAAACATTACGGCCTATCCTGCCGAAACCATTGATAGCAACTTTTACTTTTGACATACTTTAATTATAATTTATGGTTAATAAATCGAACCACAAAAGTAATAATTTCCTTAATAATTACAAGTAATGATTTTTATCAGTTATTCTTTTTCCTTGAAAATAGATTTGATAACCGTGTTTCTTCCGGATGGAGTGGATCAACGATTATGCCAAACCTGTAACTGGCGAATAATGAGAAAAATATGGCTTTGTTATCAGGACTTGCCATAATTGGAATTTTTTTCGGGAAAGCATTAATCTGAGCTCCGAGTTCTATAGCATGAATTACCTTATCCTCTTTGCTGTATTCAAAATTAAATCCTCCCTTGACATAAAGTCCGGGAAGTGCCTTTGTCTCTTTCAGTCCCTTAGTAAAAGAGGCTTTGCTGTAAATATCTAGTATCTGATGTATAGATTCCTCAAATTTTTCTTCTCTTAACTCCAATTGATAACTTGATACAGGATACAAAATTCTGTAATATATAGGTTTATATAGAGATACTACTGGCCCTACCGAATAAAAATATCTGATGGCAATACCTCCGAAATCCTCTTTGCTGAATAGTTCGTGTTGTCGTCCTATTCCTCCCCTGAGGTAGAATACAGAATTCAACTTACCGAATACAAAAGTGCTTGTAGCCTGTGTATACGGATTGCTTACTCTATATTCCTTCGGGTGTTTTAATGTACCTGCATCTATTTCCCAGAGACGTTTATTGAGATAATTAATTCTTTTTGCTTCACGATAACTGATCCCTATTCCATCAGAATTAAGCATAATGCCAAAGGATCTCTCATTACGGAAAAACACCTTTTGCTGTTCATCCAGTTCACCCTGTGCATTAACATATTTAGCTCCACACAGGAATAATATGAATATTATAAGTAGCTTTTTCATGATGAGCTTACTTATAAACATAAGGATTAATTAAGACTGGTTTTAACCAACCTGTTCGGTTTGATCATTCTCAGCCTTTGTGTATGCAGGACATAATTCCCTATTGCAGGAGCTGACAACTAACGCAACTACAAAAGCAATAAAGAGTATTATAGCACTTTTTTTCATACAGGGATTAAATTAATTAATACAAAAATAAACTTTTATTTTAAAAACAACATTTATGCCAAAGCTTAATTATCTATTTTTTTAAAACAGTTATAAATATAGTCTTTCCAGAATAACAGATAAACGTACTGGCTAGTTCAAAAATTATTCATCCTTAGTAAGTTTTTAGTCATTTTTAACAAATAATTCAATAACATTTTTATTGTAATTTTGTTATTCTTTCAGGCTATATATGTTATTTCAATATTACCATGAAGAAGATTATAATATTATATTTATTAGCAATTATGACCACTGAATCATGTTCACAGGAGAAGCTTCCCTATAACAGTCTCAATGAGGCTGAATCACATGTAATAAATGATAAAGGTACCGAAGCACCTTTTATCGGTAAGTATACAAACCACGAGGAAATGGGTACGTACATATGTAGAAAATGCGGAGCTGCTCTTTATTATTCAAGCGATAAATTTAAATCAGATTGCGGATGGCCAAGTTTCGACGATGAGATCCGTGGAGCTGTTATCAGAACTCCCGATGCTGATGGCATAAGGACTGAAATAACCTGTGCATCATGTGGTGCACATCTGGGACATGTTTTTTTGGGAGAAAGAATGACGCCAAAAAACACACGCCACTGTGTTAACTCATTATCCATCGATTTTGTACCTGAAATTGTTGAAGCAGGACGATATGGCACAGCAATTTTTGCAGGAGGGTGCTTCTGGGGTGTTGAATATTTCCTTCAGAAAGAACCTGGAGTAATCTCTGTAACCTCCGGCTACACTGGAGGACATGTTGAGAATCCATCATATAAGGAGGTATGTACGGGCAAGACGGGTCATACTGAAGCAGTTAAAATAATTTATGAACCTGACAAAACGAATTACGAAAAACTTCTCAGGCTCTTCCTTGAGATCCATGATCCCACTCAGGTTGGAGGACAGGGACCGGATATTGGCGACCAGTACCGGTCGGAGATATTCTACATGAATGAACAACAGAAACAAATTGCAGAAAAGAACCTTAAATTACTGAAAGATAAAGGATATAAAATTGCAACAGCTGTAACAAAAGCATCTGAATTCTATGATGCTGAAGACTATCATCAGGATTATTATTTTAACAATAACAAGCTGCCATATTGCCATGGTTATACTAAAAGATTCTGAATGGATCTGATTAAAAATCTTAAATTTTCTTCAATTAATATCATTAAATCCCGTAATCGATTAACTTTAACATGTTTTTGATTTGTCCGGGAAAGAATGAAATATATCTATCGAAGAAGATCTTCTGATAAAAGTAAAGCAAAACTCTGGATTTTTATTTTTGGGATAATTTTCTGCATATTGATTTTTATTCCCGGGCAAAAGCTTATAAAAGCAACTTCAACAGATAAATACTGCATGTCATGTCATATTCATAAGCATGCGGACCAGAGCTGGAAGCTTTCAACCCATTACAATAATGCATCGGGTACCATTGTACATTGTTCTGAATGTCATCTGCCTCCTGAAGACCATGGTTACCTCTATGCAAAAGCGAAGCATGGATTGAAGGATCTTTATGGTTATTATTTAAAGGATAGTGCAAAGATCGACTGGCAAAAAAAAAGACTCCTCGAAAGTGCAAAAAAATTCACCTATGAAAATTCATGTATTGAATGCCACGAGAACCTTTTTCCTGTAACGTTATCAGTAAATGGAGGTAATGCGCACCTTTTCTATATCACCAGCGAGGAACCTCTTAACTGCATTAATTGCCACTTATATGTTGGCCATTATGATAAAAATGCCCTGATACATGCGCACGATTCCAGTTTCGGAGTAATAGTCGCATCCGACAGACTATCATTTACTGAACCGGCAGAAGTTACAGAATTCAACAACTTCACGGAGATGATACCAGGGACTACGGTATCATTCGAAATGGTTGCTTTATCAGGAGGAACATTTAATATGGGAAGTCCGGAAGATGAACCTTTGCGCAATGATGATGAAGGTCCGGTAAGAAAAGTTAAATTATCACCATTCTGGATAGGGAAGACTGAGGTAACATGGGATGAATATATGGCATTCTTCAGGGAAACAGGTACACAGGGAAGAACTGAAGATCAGGTTACTACACGTAAGAATGCTGATGCAATCAGCGGAGCAACACCTCCTTGGGGTGCTCCGGATCAGGGATGGGGTAAAGAATCACGACCTGCAATAACGATGACATGGCATGCTGCAAATGTATATTGCCAGTGGCTCACTAAAGTAACAGGAAAGAATTACCGTCTCCCAACAGAAGCAGAATGGGAATATGCCTGTAGAGGTGAAACCGAAACACCTTACTTTTTTGCCGGCCATCCCAGAAAATTTACATCCGAAGGCTTTCTGAAAAAACTGCTGGGCCCTGATACAGCTACTATTGCATCATATATTATTTATAGTAAGAACAGTAGGGCAATGACTGCTGAACCTTCATCAGTTAGAGCCAATCCCTTTGGCCTTAAGAATATGGCTGGCAATGTAGCAGAATTTTGTTCCGACTTTTATTCAGATGAGTACTATAAAATTGATTCCCTTTGTTTCAATCCGAAAGGTCCTGAAATGGGACAGGAACATGTGATACGGGGAGGATCATTCAAGAGCGATGCCAGAGATGTCAGAAGTGCTTCCCGATATTATACAAGAACAAAAGAATGGTTGGTTACAGATCCTCAGATGCCCAAGAGTATCTGGTGGTATTCCGATTGTATCGACGTGGGGTTCAGGGTGGTGTGTGAACCGGAT
>CAZTXH010000031.1:0-720 GCA_964617415.1 uncultured Rikenellaceae bacterium
TGTGAGTACTATCGGTGCCTCTGCGCCAACCGAGCCCCCAAAACCTATAGTAAGTGTTGAAGCCGCTATCGAAGTCCATGTGTTGTGAACCCTTATATGACTTTTCTTTCTGGAAATAGCATAAAGGACCCTGCTTATCCCATGGCTTATGTTGTCTTTTACCAGATATCTTACAAAAAAAAGTGTTAACAGCATACCGAAAAGAGGATATGCCAGATAGAGAAAACCACCCGATTCACTGGTTATTTCTCCTGTAAGAATCTGGTGTGTATAATGGATGGTATTTTTCAGAATGACAGCTGCAAGCGCACTTAAAAGACCGACTAAAAAGCTAAGGATGTAGATCAGCTTAGACTGATCGATGCGTATAAAACGCGAATGGAGAGTCTTTCTGAATAAACTGGTCCTGAACATAGCGATACAAATATAGAAACATTACTGTTGCTTCGCAGATTTTTATTTAAGTTTGTCAACCCGCATGCAGATGAAGAATATAATAACATCTTTGCCCTAACGTATTATATATAATATTGGTACTTTATGAAATGAAGACCGGCTAAGTATGAGGACCATATCACTCTATATTATTATAATTTTTCTCACATCTTTTGTTGTGGAAGTCAGCGGCCAGCCAGATACCGACCCTCCTTTATCTCCTCTCCTGGAGCTTGTAACTGTCAATCAATTAACAGGCTTTGCTGAGATTTCATGGGCAGCAAG
>CAZTXH010000031.1:730-11723 GCA_964617415.1 uncultured Rikenellaceae bacterium
ATACATAAATGATGAAGGTTATTCACTTGATACAATTTATAATCCATTAGTAACAAACTACATACACAATAACCTTAAGCCATCTGAAATCTCCGTTTCGTATGTTGTTGCAGCTTTCGACACTGCAGGTAATATAAGTCCACTGTCGAATTTCCTTAATACTATTTTTCTGATTGCAAGCCTGGACACCTGTAATAAAAAGATTGGACTGGAGTGGAATAGTTACCCATCATATCCCAGAGAGGTAGATAGTTACACAGTACTTTATTCGGTTAATGAAGGCAGCTATTCGGAGGCCGGAATAATACCGGGTGATAGCTGCAGTTACACACTTGAAGATTTTTCATTCGATACACACTATTGTTTTATTATAAGGGCAAATCTCGAAGGAGATAATTATAGCCTCTCAAACAAAACCTGCCTGAATACAGAGATGAAGAAGCCACCTCAATGGATAAATGCAGATTATGCAACGGTAACACCTGAAAAGAATATACTGCTCTCATTTAAAATAGATCCCCTGTCAGAGATCAGCAACTATATCCTTGAAAGAGAAACCGAATTATCAGGGTCATTCCAGGAAATTGAAAGTTTTACAAATGTTGCCGGATCACTATTATATACAGACATGGATGCGGATATATCTGAAATTAATTATTACAGACTCTCTGCTGTCAACAGTTGTGATGTGGCAATTACCACATCGAATATAGCATCAAATATTGTGCTCACCCTGGATAAGGATGAAAATGATTTAGTTCTCACATGGAATCCATATAAAGAGTGGAACGGTTTCATAGAAAATTACGGTTTATTTATAAATACCGGCACAGGATATGAAGAAAAATATATAATCTCTTCTTACGATACTCTCTTTATTTTGTCTTATTCCGACCTGATGTATGATGTAACAGGACATGAGATATGTTTATTTGTCAAAGCATATGAGACAGCTAATCCTTATGGTTTAATTGGGGAGAGCAGTTCATCCTCTGTTTGCACTCATGTTACTGAAAGAATTACTGTACCTAACCTGTTTACCCCGGATGAGGATCTCATTAACGATTTTTTCAGTCCTGTTCTTTCATTTACCCCCATTGAATATCACCTGATAATTACCGACCTGAAGAGGAGAAATATTTTCGAGACTAGGGATCATAATGTAAAGTGGGATGGTACTGATAACGGGATACCTGTTGCTGAGGGAGTTTTCCTTTGGTTTCTGAATGTTACGGAGCCATCAGGCAATAAAGTAACTAAAACCGGAACTGTTACTGTTTACAGATCCAAAAGGTAAATTTTATTCTATTACCCGAATACACTATATTTGTAATTTACATAAAAAGTTGTCTTGAATATTTATGGGGAATAAGGATATTTTCGATGAGGAGGATTTAAAACATATTCAGGATGAATATGATTCACTTGTAAATAATCTTCTGAGATGTGATAAGAAAGGTGACAGGGAGATGATTGCCAAAGCCTTCAGGATTGCCAATGAAGCTCACTGGAACATGCGTCGCAAATCGGGAGAGCCTTATATTATACATCCTATTGCTGTAGCAAAAATTGTAAATCAGGAGATTGGTCTTGCTACCAAATCAATAACAACAGCACTACTTCATGATGTAGTTGAAGACACTGATTATTCACTTGCTAATGTAAAGAGGGATTTTGGCCCAAAGATCTCATCACTGATTGATGGCCTTACAAAGATCTCGGGTACATACGATAAGGAAAGCTCTTCATCAATGCAGGCAGAGAATTTCAGAAAAATGCTGATGACACTTTCTGACGATATGAGGGTTATCCTTATCAAGATAGCCGACCGCCTTCATAATATGAGAACTCTTGATTCTTTACCGGAACATAAAAGAATGAAGGTTGCCGGTGAAACAATTTTTCTGTATGCACCACTTGCCCACCGGTTGGGATTGTATGCCATAAAGAGCGAACTTGAAGATCTCAGCTTTAAATTCAGACAACCACAGATATACGAAGAGATTGCGTCTAAGCTAAAGTTAAGTGAAAAAAAATACATATCCTTTCTTAATAAATTCTCATTCCCGATAATAGACAAGTTAACAGAAGCAGGATATAAATTCGAGATCAGCAGCCGGCCAAAATCTGTATTTTCCATCTGGAAGAAGATGCAGGCTAAAAATGTTCCTTTTGAAGAGATCTATGATGTCCTCGCAGTAAGGATAGTATTTGAACCCATACCTGATCTGTCAGAAAAAACACAATGCTGGAATATTTATTCCATGGTCACTGATTCCTATCTACCAAAACCGGATCGTCTCCGTGATTGGGTGAGTCGCCCAAAACCGAATGGTTATGAAGCCCTTCATGTAACAGTTATGGGGCCTGAAGGAAAGTGGGTTGAAATACAAATAAGAAGCACAAGAATGGATGAGATAGCTGAAAGAGGCTATGCAGCACATTGGAAATACAAAGGAGACAATTCACAGGAAAGTGAACTGGATAAGTGGATAAAAAAAATCAGGCTCATGCTCGAGAATCCCCTTGAGGATCCTATTGAATTCCTTGACGAATTTAAAATGAACCTGTTCTCTTCTGAAATAATGGTTTTTACCCCAAAAGGAAAACTTGTAAGTCTGCCAAAAGGAGCATCAGCTCTCGATTTTGCCTATGATATACATACTGAAATAGGCAACAAAGCTATCGGTGCAAAAATAAACTATAAGCTTAATCCTGTAAGTGCCGTACTCATGAGTGGCGACCAGGTGGAAATAATAACATCAGACATTGCAAAACCTGAGAAAGAATGGCTTTCATTTGTAAGTACATCAAAAGCTAAAGAAGCGATAAAGAATGCATTAAGAACAGAAACTACCAACAGGGTACAAAAAGGAATGGAAACACTCGAGACAAAACTGAAGGAGCTGGGTGCAACTCCTAATCCCGAGATATTGAAAAACCTTCTTAATGCTTACGATGTGATGAATAAAGATGAACTTTATGCAGGAATCGAACTGGGTATTATCAATCTTGATAACCTCAAAAAAATATTAAAGAAAACTTCATCCAAAAGTGTTATTAAATATTGGGATCTGAAGTTTACCGGATCAAAGAAAGAAACAAAAGAGAAGTCCAAACCCACGGAAAAAATTGATAAAAGTGTTCCTTTTCTTCTCCGTGAAAATGTCGAAAATGCAGAACAAACATACGAAATAGCTTCATGCTGTAATCCCATACCCGGTGATAAAGTTATTGGTTACCTTTCTCCCGAAGATTCTATAATAATTCATAAACCGAAATGCCCTGAAGCAATCAGATTAATGTCAAACGAAGGACACAGAATAATTGCTGTAAAATGGGCAATACATAAACTTGTCTCTTTCATTGCAAGGATTAGCATTACCGGGATTGACAGGATAGGCCTTGTAAATGAGATCACAAATATTATTTCATCTCAATTGAAAGTTAATATGACAAATGTTAATTTCTCAGTTAAAGATGGAATATTCTCAGGAACAATTGATGTATTTGTTCATCACACAAAGGACATTAACAACCTGATAATGAAGATCTCAAACCTTAAAGGCATTGAAAGTGTAAAAAGAGTGGAAGATTTCTAAAAGTAATCACTGACATTTTTCCTGATTATATATTTCGAAAAGAAAAATGCATATTTTTGCCATTATTTTAAATTAGACCAAATATGATTAGTGGTGATATAAAAAAAACTGTTGGGAAAATCTTCACTGAATATCTCAAAAAAAAGGGGCATAGAAAAACTCCGGAAAGATATGCTATTCTTGATGAGATATATTCACGATCAGGACATTTTGATATTGAATCACTTTATATTTTCATGAAGAAAAAGAATTACCGGGTTAGCAGGGCAACTCTCTATAATACTATTCAATTGCTTCTGGATTGTAATCTTGTTATAAAACATCAGTTTGGTAAAAACATAGCTCAGTTTGAGAGAGCTTTACAGTGCAATCAGCATGATCACCTGATTGATATTGAATCAGGTAATGTCACAGAATTCTGTGATCCCAGGATAAATGAGATAATAAAAACGGCATGTGAGCTTAACAACTTCTCACCCCGCTATCATTCTTTGTATATCTATGGAGTTTCAGGTACAAAGAGACCAGGTAAAAAAAAACTTTAGAATTTTAAAAATACAGGATACTTTTATTAACAATCGCCTAAGGTATTAAGATAAGTTGAATATTTTCGTAACTTGTGAACCGTTTTCTTAAAAAATGATATTCATAATATGAACATTGATATTCTGTTAGGTCTTCAATGGGGTGATGAGGGTAAAGGAAAAATCGTTGATGCCATAAGTCCCGGTTATGATATAATAGCCCGTTTCCAGGGTGGTCCTAATGCCGGGCATTCGCTTGAATTCAACAACGTAAAACATGTACTGCATCTTATCCCGTCCGGTATATTTCATCCAGATAAGTTAAATGTAATAGGTAATGGTGTTGTAATTGACCCGGCAGTATTTAAAACAGAGATCGATAACCTCGGACCTCCATTAGATGAGCTTGTAAAAAGGCTGGTAATTTCAGCCAGAGCTAATCTTATTCTACCGGGACACAGGATTCTGGATGCTGCTATCGAGCGTAGTAAAGGAAACACTAAAATAGGATCAACTCTAAAAGGTATTGGTCCGGCCTATACAGATAAAGTTGCACGTAATGGATTACGTGCCGGAGAGATTTTAAGAAATGACTTCAGGGAATTATATAACTATCATATGAAGAGGCATATATCCCTTCTTAAAATATATGATCATAATTTTAATCTTGCTGAGTATGAAGAAGGCTGGTTTGAAGGGATTGAACTCCTTAAGAAGTTCAGGATTACAAATACTGAATATCTTATTAATAAAATGATATCGGGAGGGAAGAAGCTTCTTGCTGAAGGAGCACAGGGGACTATGCTGGATGTTGATTTTGGCTCCTATCCTTATGTAACATCTTCAAATACAATCAGTGCCGGTGCCTGTACCGGTCTTGGTATAGCACCAAAGAAAATTGGTGAGGTATTTGGTATTTGTAAGGCATATTGTACAAGAGTAGGCAGCGGCCCCTTCCCTACTGAACTAAAAGATCAAACCGGTATTGCTTTAAGAGAAAAAGGCTATGAATTTGGCTCAACAACCGGACGTCCGAGGCGTTGTGGATGGCTCGACCTGCCAGCACTGAAATATGCAATAATGATTAATGGAGTTTCTCAACTCTTTATCACCAAGAGTGATGTAATGTCAGGATTTGATACTGTAAAAGTATGTACATCATATATTTCTGAAGGGAAAGAACGTATCGAAATTCCCTTTATTAACTCTAACCTGGAACCTGTCTATTGTGAATTCCCGGGATGGAAAGAGGATATCACAGGAATAAGGGAATATGACATGCTTCCGGAAAACCTCAGGAATTACATTGGATTTATAGAGGAACAAACTGGAATACCCGTCTCCATGGTCTCTGTTGGTTCCGACAGGGAAGAGACTATATTCAGGAAAAAGAGTTAATCACAGTTATTTAACCACATATATCCAAGCTTCAATTTCAACATTATCCTTGAAATATTGCAGTCGTGGTATGGCTGTTCTAAGATTCTCATGTGCTTCAGCTGAAACAAGTTCAAACCTGCCACCTTCCATATCAATTATCCTCACATCTTCATATCCTTTCTGGCGGTATGTTTCAGCATGATCCCTCGCATATTGTGGGGTAATAAAACTTCCAACAATAATATTGTATTTATGTTGTAGTTCCCAGGCTTTCTGTTCTTCAACACGCCTTATTGAATCGAGTCTGGCAGCTTCTATTGCTTCTAAACGTTCCTGTACTGCCCTGATTGAATCTGCCACTCTTATACTGTCTTGTCTGGCCTGCCAGACAGCCATTGTATCGGTTTTTTTCCTGCCAAATAACTTTTTACCCTTAAAATACTTGCAGCCTGGAAGAGCTACCAACATGAGTACAAGTATCAATGCTGTTATATGTCTCATATTAAATAATTTAATTATTAATACTTCTTTTTTATAACCTGATAGAGTAATATCCAAATATACAAAATATTGAAACTCAATCCAAATGATAATAAAGCTGCTTTAACTTTAACAATAGAATATAAAGTATTTTGTATATTAGAGTGTTAAAATTAAAGACATAGTATAATAACTTAACATATGAAATCAATAATCCAATTTTTTGAAGAGAGTGTAGAAAAATTCAGCAGCAATGTATACCTGTGGGAGAAACCAGCCGAAAAATATGAAGGAACCACTTATGGTGAAACAAAAAATCAGGTTTATGAATTTGCAGCAGGATTGATGAATCTCGGAATAAAAAAAGGTGACAGGCTCAGCCTGATATCTGAAGGCCGGAATAGCTGGGTTATAGGAGAACTGGGGATCCTTTATACCGGAGCTCTTAATGTTCCCCTTTCAACAAAATTGAACCCTGAAGAGATCAAATTCCGTATTAATCATTCCGAATCAAAGATGATCTTAACCTCATCAGTTCAGGCCCAGAAGCTGAAAGAGGTAATCAAGGATTGTACCTATATTGAAAAAATAATACATTTTGACACTCAGGAGGAGTATGGACCAAATGAGATTCATTTCAATGAGGTAAGGAAGATAGGCAGGGAATGGCTGGAGTCGAAGGAAAACATGGCGAAATTTGAAGCAAATTTCAAAAGCATTGCTCCTTCCGATTTTGCAAACATTTGTTATACATCGGGAACTACAGCCGATCCCAAGGGTATTATCCTCACACATGGAAACTATATTACCAATGTTTACCAGGCTTATAGTTTAATGGACATCCCTCCATTTTACAAGACACTTCTTATTCTACCATGGGATCATTCATTCGGTCATACCTGTGGTATTTTTGCTTTTATGGGTAAAGGGGCCAGTATCGCATCGGTAAAGACCGGAAAAACACCAATAGAAACCCTCAGAAACCTGCCGGTATGCCTTAAGGAAATCAAACCAAATATGCTTATGAGTGTGCCTGCAATTGCTAAAAACTTCAGGAAGAATATTGAGAAAGGGATAAAGGAAAAAGGGAAATTTACTGAAATGCTCTTTAACCATGCTCTTAAGATTTCATATTCATATAATAAGGAAGGATGGAACAAAAGCAAAGGACTGCAGAAGCTGAAAAAACCACTTCTCAATATATATGATAAGCTTATTTTCAGTAAAATACGAGAGGCATACGGCGGAGAACTGGATTATTTTATCGGTGGGGGCGCTCTGCTCGATATTGAGCTACAACGTTTCTTTTATGCTCTCGGAATACCAATGTACCAGGGATACGGACTCAGTGAAGCCTCTCCGGTTATCTCATCTAATTCAACCGCAAAACACAAGCTTGGATCTTCCGGTGTCCTGGTAAATAATATGAATCTTAAAATATGTGATGAAGATGAGAAAGAACTACCGCTCGGAGAAAAAGGCGAAATAGTGATCAAAGGAGGAAATGTGATGCACGGATACTGGAAAAATGAAGCAGCAACAAAAGATACAATAAAAGACGGATGGCTTCATACCGGAGATATGGGCTATATGACCAAGGAGGGTTATTTATATGTTCTGGGTCGTTTCAAAAGCCTTCTTATTGCAGATGATGGAGAAAAATTCAGTCCTGAAGGAATTGAAGAGACTATGACTGAACAGTCAAAATATATCGAACAATGTATGCTATATAACAATCAGCAACCATATACTGTTGCACTATTAGTTCCAAACCAACAGGCACTGAAATTATATCTCGAAGAAAAGAATCTTATTGCTGCTTCAGAAGAAGGCAAACGAACTGTACTTACAATGCTGGAGAATGAAATCAATGAATACAGAACAAATGGCAAGTACGGAAAAATGTTTCCACAGAGATGGCTGCCGGTGGCTGTAGGGATTATTGAAGAGGGTTTTACCGAGGAAAACGGTCTAATGAACTCAACAATGAAAATAGTAAGAGGGAAAATCATGGATAAATATCAGAATCTTATTGAATTCCTGTATACTCCTGAGGCCAAGGCGGTTACAAATGAAAGAAATATAGAGGAAGTAGAGAAAATGAAATTGGGATAGTATCCTTAATATACCCGGAACAGAGAGAGCTCTTTTAATTTGAAAATGATAGTACCCTAACAGGGATTTAGCCGCTATACCAACCTGCTTTTAAAAGGAAGAAATGTCATGAAATCGGCATGATGTACGATATATGCCTCTGTAGATCTTTTTACCAAGTCGCCTTCATGAGCATGCGCTGCTATGATATGACACACTTCAGGAGGTATACCGCATTCTTCAGCGATTGAGACTCCCGAAAAAGGATGTCGCAGGTATTTTCCATATTTTCCCTGGACTGCATTGCCTTCATTATCAAGCTCATACTCGAGCAGTTTTCCAACATCCGCAAGTATGGCTCCCGAAATCAAAACGTCCATATTAACAGGCAAATCACTTCCTAAAAACTGGTTAATCTTTTCACCGCTCTCTTTTGCCACATGAACAACACATCGTTTATGAGCCATAAAGGTTACTTTCATATCCGGACTACATAATAACGTAAAAGGTATTATCTCGAGATCTTCGGCTCTTAGTACACTTCTCTCAAGAGCGAGCTCCCATGTTTTTGCTGTAAGCTCCCTGAGCGACTGATCACTGATCCAGTCAAGTTCCGGCCATAATTTCTTTATTGTTTCATTCATCTTACTCTTTTTTATTTTAATGCAGCAATAATAGCATCAGTCATTTCTACTGTTGAGGCAGCACCATTTTTAATTACCTCCGGATTACCATGCATCTTCAACATGTCGTAGGTTCTTACTTTACCTTCTTCAATCACTGTAGCAACAGCTTTTCTGATTGTCTGACATATTTTATTCTCATCAAGATAATCGAGCATCATACATACAGATTCGATCATTGCAATCGGATTTACTATTGACACCTCATATTCTGCATATTTCGGTGCCGAGCCGTGAGTAGGTTCAAATACTGCTATACCATCTGATGAGAACTGGACACTGCATGCAAATCCAAGTCCCCCGATAAGACCGGCAAATGCGTCAGATACAATATCTCCGAACATATTACCAGCCACGATAACATCATAATCTTCCGGATTTTTTGTCAGCCACATCATCTGTGCATCAATGTTTGTGTTTTTAAGTTTTATACCCGGAAATGAATTTTGTTGTATCTCCCTGGCAAGTTTCCACATTAGCCCCGATGTCTCTCTGATCACATTTGGTTTCTCACATACAGTAACTGACTTATAACCATACTTTTGGGCATATTCAAAAGCTGCTGTAAGGATCCTGGTTGTGGCTTTTTTTGTAAATATCCTTGTTGATATTGAAATTTCTTCTACAGGTACATTTTCGAAATGTATTTTGAATTTAGGGTGTGTCATAAAAGTCTTATAAACCTCTTCAGATGGATTAGTCCACTCTACACCAGAATAAAGGCCTTCGGTATTCTGACGAAATATGACAACGTCAACGAAGGGTTCTTCAATTGTATTTCCTCCCCCTCTCCTGATGAAATTAAGAGGATTACCTTTATATGATTTACATGGGCGAACACAGATATCGAGATTGAAATGTTGTCGTAATCCGACTATCGGACTTGAGTAGGTAAAATCCTTCCCCTGTAATGAGGGATCAAGTTCAGAATTTGCTTCATCCTTTGGCTTTGATGTTATAGCTCCAAAGAGTGCAATTTTATGCTTTTTAATAAGATCGATTGTTCTTTGCGGAAGGGGATTCCCCTCTTTACACCAGAATTTCCAGCCAATATCTCCATATACATATTCTGCATCAAATCCTGCAGTTTCAAGCACCCTGACAGCCTGCCTGAGAACGATGGCTCCTATACCATCGCCCGGCAAGGCTACTATAGTCCGTTTTGCCATACTTCAAATATTATTATTGGAATTAACTGTTTGTAAAAATAACCAAAATTTACCTTGGGAAGAAACAGAAATTAAATTTTTAAGGAAGCTGTAAGGTTATAAAATTTTGAGTACTTTAGGGCACTGTTTCTGATTTATTAACCTATAGAATGAGCTTAAAAAACAGATTAAAACCCATACCGGTCTGGCAATATTTTGAAGATATTTGTAAAATACCACGTCTTTCAAAAAATGAAGAAAAGATAAGAGCCTACCTGCTTGATTTTGCAAGTCAAAACAATCTTAAGTCAAAAGAGGATAATATCGGTAATATATTGATAACCAGGCCTGCCAGTCCAGGTATGGAAAACCGTAAAACAGTAGTCCTACAGAGCCACATGGATATGGTGGGAGAAAAGAATAATGATCATCCCCACAGCTGGATGACAGACCCTATCATACCTGTGGTACAGGATAAATGGGTGACAGCTGACGGAACAACACTTGGGGCAGATGATGGAATTGGTATTGCCTCACAGATGGCTATCCTTACTGATAAAAAGCTTAAGGCAGGCCAGATAGAATGTCTTTTTACTATCGATGAAGAATCAGGAATGACAGGTGCCATAAACCTTAAACCCGGCTTTTTCACAGGGACAATACTTATAAACCTTGATTCTGAAGATGAGGGCATACTATTTATTGGATGTGCAGGTGGAATGGATACTGTTGGCACAATGAAATACACTGCTGAACCTGTAAAAAAAGGAAGTTCTGCTATCGAGATATCTATTACAGGTCTTCACGGTGGCCATTCGGGTGATGAAATTCATAAAGGATATGGTAATTCTGTTAAGATAATGAACAGGATCTTATGGAACCTCTCAAATAAATTCAATATTTCTATCATTAATTTTGACGGAGGCAACCTGCGTAATGCGATTCCCAGAGAGGCATTTGCCACTATCGTAGTGGAAAAGCCTTCTGTAGAAAAGATCCTGAAATGGATATCAGACTTTAATAAAATAATAACAGATGAGATGGGCAATATCGAGAAAGAGCTCATAATATCTGCGAAGGAA
>CAZTXH010000032.1:0-11636 GCA_964617415.1 uncultured Rikenellaceae bacterium
GTGATTATGATGTCTTTATTTGCGGAAGTGATGCAAGCGGTACAGTGATCGCCAACCTGTACAGAAATGATAACACTGTCTTTACCAATGTCAATGCCGGTCTACCAGGAGTAATAGATGGAAAAGCAGGATTCATTGATTATGACCTAGACCAGGATCTTGATATTTACATTACAGGAAAAGATATAAACGGTAACAAATACGCCCGGCTGTGGAAAAACACAGATGGCAATTTTACAGTTACCGGGGATGTTTTTATGAATGTAAGATACAGTCAGTTTGACTGGGCTGATTGCAACAACGATGGCTATCCCGATCTGATATTAGGTGGTTATGATGATTCCTCTGAAAGTAATCTGTTGTATATCAATAATTCCGGAAATGGATTCTCATTGTCAGCCATAACGGCTCCTGCTGTGCAACGTGGTACTACAAGCCTTTGCGATGCGGATAATGACGGTGATCCGGATGCACTGATATCAGGATATAAATCAGGTTCCGGTCTCAACGATAATTTTATTTTCTATAATAACGGAACTGATTTAATGGGATATGATAATTTTACTACTAACCCACTGTATTACAGCCATGCTCAGTTTGGTGATTATGATAATGATAATGACCTGGATTTTGTTATGAACGGAGAAAAAGATGACGGCTGGGGAAATACAATACTGGTAAAAAATTCATGTTCCACTTCTAATACATCACCTTCAGTTCCTGTTAATCTTAACGCTGCTGTAAAAGGGACCTCTGTCACACTGACGTGGTCCAATTCATCGGATAATAGTACCCCTCAGAAATCAATAACCTACAATATTTATGTAGGAGTTTCCGGCAATAAAAACAAAATTGTATCAGCTATTGCAGATCTTACAACAGGATTTCGGAGAATATCCCGCCCTGGTTATATAAGAGATACTGTATGGACAATAAAAAATCTTCCTGTCGGAACTTATTACTGGGGAGTTCAGTCAATAGATAATTCACTGACAGCTTCTGCCTTTTCGGATGAATCAACCTTTGAGATCGAAGAAAGGTTTACTAAGGTATCTTCAACAATAACACCGCTGAATCATACGCCTGCGGTTTATTTTGACTGTGACCATGACAACGATCTTGACCTTTTACTTAATCACTCTTATACTACTCTTAGTTTTATTGAAAACACCCTGACACCTTTAAGTCAGACAAATTACAAGCCATTATCTTCAACAGGCTATTATCCTGTGCAAACAATTACACCCAATGACTATGATAATAACAACCTGATTGATTTTTCCATTTCAGGGGACTATGATTATTCAACCCCTCTGTTGCGTGATTCAACTATTACATTATATGGATACAACGAACCTTTCAGCTATATTGTAGTAGATGAAGCTCTGGCTAAGAATGTTAATTTTGAATATGTCCTGTGGGCAGATTTCAATAACGACGGCAAACAGGATTTCATCACTTCGGGAATGACAACTAATCTTGGAACCGGTAATAAGCCGGTAACATACATATATAAGAATAATGGAGGAGGAATATTCCAGAAAGTAACTCATGGTATCCAAGGATTCGAAAAAACGGGTGCAGTGGCGGCCGATCTTGATAATGATATGGATGTGGATATTATAATTTATGGAAAAGATACCGTGAGCAATCCAAATACTTACGTTTATTTAAATGAAGGTGATTTTAACTTTACTGAAGAACTTATTCCCGGAAATGAATTATTCAGAGATTACCTTATATATGGTATTCAGGCAGGAGATATTGACCTGGATGGTTACCTTGATGTATATATGGCCGGAACAAACCTGCTTAACGACAGGTATGCCAGAGTACTGCTAAATAATTCAATGAACTTCTCTGATGCCAATCTTCAGATACGGAGTTCACCTATGATGTCCAATTTCTGGGCAGATTATGATTATGATGGAGACCTTGACATATTCTCATCCTCATCATATAATCTTCCCGATAACAAAGTCAGACTCTATCTGAATAACGATGGTGAATTTGAGGAAATAGTAACTGACCTTGGCGCTTCAAATTCACTAAATCTCCCATTTATGGCTGTAAACCTTGATAATGATAACGGCCTTGACTTTATTATGAAAACAGAAGGTGGCAATTTCAACCAGTATTACGATAATTGGGGTTCTGATGAACGCATTTCAGTTTCACCCACTAATACCAAATATAATCAGGATAAACTTGACATTTTCCTTCATTGGGATAAATTGTCTGATTGTCCTGCTTGCACTTACAATATAAGGATAGGAACCACTCCTGGTGGTGTGGATATAATGTCACCAATGTCGGATCTGACAACTGGTTACAGGTATGTTGTCCAGCCGGGAAATGCTTATCTGAATGATAGCTGGAAACTCTGCGATTTGCCGGTCGGAACATATTACTGGAGTGTGCAGGCAATTGATCCTTCAAACACAGGAGGACCATGGTCGGTTGAAGATATTTTTACCGTCAGTATAATAGATGCTGACTTCTCATTTACAACTGAATGCCGGGGAGATTCAACAGAATTCACCGATCTGTCAGTTGCATCAGAAACTATTACACGATGGAAATGGTATTTTGGCGACGGAAATACAAGTTCTCTCCAGAATCCGAAACATCTTTATTCCGCTGCAGGCACTTTTACTACTGGTCTCTGGGCCTATACAGTATCAGGAGACAGTGCATACCAGGAATATGAGGTTGAGGTCAAGGCTGTTCCGGAAGCAGATTTTTCCGCTGATATTGCCTGCCAGGGAACACCTACATCATTCACAAACAACACAAATACAAACGGTACGACAATTCTCAGCTGGCTATGGAATTTTGGAGATGAGCAATCTTCTACACTCGAAAATCCAGGAACACACGGATATATAAATTCCGGAGATTATGAGGTAGACCTGTTTGTAACAGCAGATAACGGTTGTACAGATTATACATCTAAAACCGTTACAGTAGCGAGTTATCCGGTAGCACTGGTAACAGCGGATGCACCTCTCACATTCTGCAAGGGCGACAGCGTAACTCTTTCAGTACCATATAACAGCAATTACGAATACAATTGGATGTCAGGAGAAATAAGTATTACAGGAGGCGATACCAGCCAATATGCTGCGAAACTTTCAGGAAATTATAGTATCGAGGTTATCAATCCTGTCGGAGATTGCAGAGATACATCATCAATAGTAACTGTAACTGCCAATGATGCTCCTGTGGCACCATTGATATCAGTTGATGGAGATCCTGAGTTTTGTCAGGGTGATTCTGTGATTCTCAGTGTTTCTAATACACCTGGATATACCTACCAGTGGAAACTTAATGGCGGAGCTGTTGGAATTGATTCTTGCAGTTATATAGCTAAATCTGAAGGTGTATATTCTCTTACCATATCCAATTCAACTGGGTGTTCTGCAGATGCAACAAATACTATCAGTGTCACTGTATACTCCAGCCCGGTTCTTCCTGTTGTAAATATAAGTGGTTCAACTACTTTCTGTGAGGGAGACAGTGTTGAACTTGATGTTATTAACAATACAGATTATACTTACCAGTGGAAAAATAACGGAGGAGCTATAACGGATGCTGTAACAAATAAGTATATTGCTCGTACTTCCGGAGTTTATTCATTGAAAATCACAAATTCTTACGGTTGTTATGTCGAAACTGAAGACTATGCAGTCAATACATTGGAAGCACCCTCGGCACCACTGATCTCTGCCAGTGGAGACCTGGAATTCTGCCAGAGTGATTCCATAATCCTGAGTGTTACAAATAATCCTGAATATAAATACGAGTGGAAACTCAATGGAGGTACAGTGGGTTCAGATTCCTGTCAGCATACTGCAAAAAATAAAGGGGAATATACCTTGGTTGTGACCAAGAATTTCTGTTCCGTCTTTTCATCCAATTCGGTTAATGTTGTGGTTAATCCTCTTCCTGCAGCCGGAACAGTGAACCTTAGCGGCTCAAGTACCTTCTGCGAAGGTGATTCCGTCACACTCAGCATACCTGCAACTTCAGGATATTCGTATAACTGGCGAAATGAGTATGGCCTTATTGAAGATGCCAACAATACCAGCTATACTACCAACACCCAGGGTATTTACCAACTTGATATTACAAACAGTTATGGATGTATCGCAGAAACATTACCTGTCAGTGTAACCGTTAAACCGATGCCCTATGAACCTGTTATCACTTCCGATAATTACGAGTATGGTGAATGTATGGGTGAAACTCCGATAATACTCTATGTTGAACAGGAGGTCCCGGAATACAGTTACCAATGGTACCGAAATGGTATCCCCGTTGCAGGTGAAACATCATCATATATTGAAGATTTCCTTACCGAAGGAGACTATTCCCTTGAAGTTGACCTGGACGGATGTACTGCAGAATCGAATATTCTCAATGTTTACTTCGAGGATGCTCCCGATAAACCTTCCCTGTACGCCCAGGGACCAACAGTGTGGTATTTTACATGCAGTAACGACTCGGCAAAAACATACAGGTGGTACTGTAATGGCAATCTTATTGAAGGAGCTGATGATTATTACTATATCGCAGGACGCAAAATGGGGGATTACCAGGTTAGTATAGGTAATGAACTGGGATGCTTTACCATGAGTGATATTGTTACAATACCAACAGGCGATGTCGGGATTGACAATGTTGATCCTCTTGAAGGACTGAAAATATATCCCAATCCTACTACAGGATCATTCACTATCGAGATGGAAAATAACATCTTTGGTGAACTGCTACTGAAGATCATAACAGAAAATGGCAAAGAAGTACTGTCGTTGAACCTGGATAAAACAACAGAACACTTCCTGTATGAGGTTGATCTGAGCGGACAGCCACAGGGAATGTATATTCTAAACCTATTAATCGATAAATATTCTGCAACGAGGAAAGTGATTATAGAATAAAATGCAACTCTTTTACTATATTTTGTGGTCTGTTATCCTATATGGATATTACTCTTAAAGAATTTAATCAAATGAATTCTTAATTAAATTATTTTCTTGACAATTAAATATTCAGGACACAATGATTTTTTGGTCTCAAAAACCATATGGAATAAAGCATCTGATGAGATGCTTTTCGATTGCGATCATCCTTTCTGGATCAACAATTACCTTTTCTCAGACAATTAGTTTTTCTGAGGTGGCAAGCCTTTCACCTTCAGGTGGTCATAAGGATGTACACTGGGGAGATTATGACAATGATGGTGATCTTGACATTCTTGCCAGATCATCAATATTCGAAAATCAGGGAGGTAATAGTTTTGTTCTTGACATTACTTTCACTGAATCATCTGTTAAATCAGACTGGGGTGATATAAATAATGACGGCCTGCTGGATGTAATTCTTGGTGGCTCAAGCACTTTGGTGATTTATATTAACCAGGGAGGCAGTTTTATTAAATACCCTGGGCTTGAACTTCCGGGTGTCAATAAAGGTAACTTTTCTCTTGGTGATTTTGATAACGATGGAGATCTTGATCTGCTTCAAACCGGCGAGCCCAGCGGGACTGCTTATACAAGTATTTTTCGTAATGACGGTAATTCATTCACTGAACAAACAGGAGTAAATCTTCAGCAAATTTCAAATGGCTGGTGTACCTGGGTCGATTATGATAATGACGGCTATCTTGATATTCATCTTACAGGTTATTCAGGTGTTACACAAGCTTTTGCAAAGCTATATCGAAATAATGGAGATGGAACATTTTCAGATGATATAACACTTAATGGCTCATGGCGAAATTCGGTAACATGGGGTGATACAGATGGTGACGGTGATCTTGATGCTATTTCTATTGGCGATGGCAGTAAATATCTATACAGGAATGATGGTGGTTCAAGCTTTACTACAGAATATCTCAGCAATATTACAACAATGGCTTATACTTCTCTAGATCTTGGGGATTATGATAATGACGGAGATATAGATCTGTTGTCAACTGGTTATGCATATTATATACCTGATTATATAACAAAGGTTTACAGGAATACAGGAAATAACAGTTATGAGGAGGCAACAGAACTAAGCTTTCCGGGATTAGCATATGGAGGATCTGAATGGGGCGATTATGATAATGACGGAGACCTTGATATATTGATTTCCGGCAGTATTTATGGTGACGGATCTGGAACTTACATATACCAAAATAATGGAGGTGAAGCAAATACTTATCCATCAGTCCCTCTGATTGCGGAATCTGAAATTGATGGAGCCAATGTTACACTTAAATGGCAACCGTCCTCAGACGATTTAACAAACTCTATATCTATTAGTTATAACCTTAATATTGTAAACAGTGGCGGTGATACTATAGTTCCGGAACAAGCATTAAGTGATGGTTTCAGGAAAGTTGTATCTCTTGGAAATGCACAACTCGATACCTTTTATATTTTGAAAAATCTGCCAAAAGATATCTATTATTGGAAACTTCAGGCCATTGATAATGGATTTGGATATAGTGGATTCTGTGGAACAGAAATTTTTGAAATTACAACCAATACGCAGGCTTTTAATCTTAATGCTACCGAGATACAAACTTCCTCCGCAACTCTTAACTGGACACGTGGTAATGGAATCTCATGTGTAGTCTTTATGCGTCAGGGACAGGATTCAATAGTACAACCTGAAGATGGGATTACTTATACCGGAAATAGCGTTTTTGGAGCAGGTACATTGGTTAGTGGTACCGACTGGTACTGTGTATTTAACGGAATTGAAAATAATGTAACTGTATCCGGCCTTCAACCTTGTACCAAATATCAGTTCCAGGTCTGTGAAATGCCTGAACCTCTGGTATATCTGAAAGATACCCTGGCAACAAATCCTTGCTCATTTCAGACTAATTTATTTTTACAGAAAGAGGGTATTGGTTTTGATGAAGAAAAATTTGCATATTCTCTTAACTGGGGAGATTATGATAATGATGGTTATCTTGATTTATTATTTATTGGTCAGCAATTTGGCTTTAATACTGCCTACGGCTATATCTACAAAAACAATGGTGACAACACCTTTACAGATACAGCAATACCAATAGATTATCTTGCCTATGGCGATGCCGGCTGGGGCGATTTTGACCTTGATGGTGACCTTGATATCTTTATTACAGGAAGCACTCCTGATGCTGAGCTCAAAACATACATATATGAAAATAAAGGTACCGATACTTTTGATAAACTAGATCTGTTTCTTGAGGGTATACGGGATGGCAAAGCTGAATGGGTTGACATTGACAATGATGGAGATCTTGATATTGCAGAGTCCGGATCAGGCCCAACAGGTCCTGTATTTAGAATTCTCAGGAATATGGGCAATAAATCTTTCCTTGAAGATAATTATCCCGGACTATCCAATGGAGAAATACAAAAAGGAGATTTTGATAATGATCAGGATGAGGATATACTTATTGTTGGAACTGATAATCAAAGCCAGCCTAATACAATTATTTTTAAAAATGATGGAACAGGACATTTTACAATTTCAGACAACCACTCAATACCGGGATTTACATATACATGTGTAGAATCATTTGATTTTGATACCGATGGAGATCTGGATATCCTTATCGGAGGATCATTTACCAACTCATATTATGGTGATCCTGTTACTATGTTATTTGAAAACACAGGAGATTTACATTTTACTGAAGTTGAGAACACAGGATTAATGAATATAAAAAGTGGTTCTATTGAGGCCGGAGATCTGGATAACGATGGTGATCCTGATCTAATATTAGCAGGCAAATCAGGAACAGGAAGCACTCCAATACTTGCTGCAAAGGTTTATTTCAGTACGGACACCGGATTTATAGAACAAGAATATATAAAACTTCCTGATGTTTATGGATCAACAGCAATGGCTGATATAGATAACGACTTTGATCTTGATTTCTTTTTTAATGGTTCATTGACTGAAGGAATTGTCACTTCATTGTTTATAAACGAAAGCCTGTCTCCAAATACACCACCCTCTGCTCCATCAGGACTCTTTTCTGATATTGATCAAGACATAGTTTACCTCAGCTGGTTGCCCATAACAGGTGATGAAACAGATTCATTATCTATAACCTATAACCTTGGAGTCGGAACCAGTTCTGGTGTATATAATATATTAACTCCTCACTCATACCTTGGTTCCCGTCTTGTAACAGGTCCGGGGAATATGGGATTTGATACAACAATGTCTGTAAAAGGTCTGTTGCCCGGGACATATTACTGGAGTGTTCAGGCGGTTGATTACTGTTATACTGCAGGAGCTTTTTCAAGCGAATATGATTTTGAAGTAAATGAGGTTCAGGCTTCTTCATTAACGGCCTCAATTGCTGATAGCACACAACTGAAAATTAAGTGGATTAGAGGAAACGGGGAACGTGTAATAGTATTTTGTAAACAGGGTTCATATACAGCAACATTGCCCCTTGATGGAAATACTTACATAGCCGATGAGGAATTTGGCTATGGCAGCCAAATTGAATCATCAGGCTGGTATTGTGTTTATAATGGAAGAGAGGACAGCTGTTCAGTTAGTGGATTATTATCAAGTTCATATTATCAGATAATGGTTCTGGAATATACCGGTTCAGGAGGTACAGAATACTATTTTACTGAAACAGACCAGGGAAATGTTGGTCAGTTCGGAACCTCGCTGTTCTCAGTGTATACCGGTACAACTTTACAAGGAGGGTATGATGGTGATGTTTCGTTTATTGATTTCAATAATGATGGATTTCTTGATATTTCAGTATGTGGTTTCTCAAATTATGGTAATGTTTCAGTACTATATCTTAATAATGGTGATAAGACTTTCAGTGAATTTACTGACATCACAGATGGCTCACTACCTCTTGGATGGGGAGCTAAATTTACCTGGGGTGATATAAATAATGATAACTATTTTGATTTTTATATAACAGGAAATGGGTATCAGTACAAATACATAAATGAAAGCGGTACCTTTTTCACTAAACAGGCTGATGCAGATCTGCCCGGTTTGTCTGAAAGTCATTTTTCTTTTGGCGATTACGATTCTGACGGTGATCTTGATCTTTTCGCTTCGGGAAATGAAGAAAACTATCCGGCTTCTGACCCTTTTACATTTCTCTACGTAAACAATGGTGGTGTCCTAACACAAGTTGATACCATAATCTTTCCCCAGGTATACAAAGGCTCAGTTAAATGGCTTGATTATGATAACGATGGAGATATGGACATTTTCATTTCAGGTTACATAAGTACTGAAAATGTGTGTACAATATTTGTTAATCAGGGTAACAGTAATTTCTCAAGAAATGATCTTACCGGATTATATTATAATTATAATACTGAAGCTGAAATAATGGACTTCCAGAATGACGGATTTACAGATATTTTATATGACGGAGGTTTAAGAATAAACTACCAGACTTCAGAGGGAACGTATGACCAACTTGCTTTAAATATATCTGCAGATAGATCCAAATGGGGGGATCTTGATAATGATGGTGATGCAGACATATTGACAACAGGATCGAATAATACAAAATTATTGATCAATACCGGTGATGATTTCCTTCAAATAGATAATACTGGTATAATGGGTTTTAGTAGTTCTTCCATGGCTCTTGGTGATTTTGATAATGACGGAGATTTGGATGCATTATTAAACGGATCAACATCTACTGGCAGGGGACTTAAATTGTTTCAGAACAATACTATAATGAAAGCAGGTGATTTATCGCCTAATTCAATTCCGGAGGCTCCTGCTAATACAGGCTATGTCAATACTCCTTTGGGAGTTAAACTATACTGGAATCCATCAGTTGATAACGAAACTCCATCATCCGCCTTAACATACAATGTAAGTATTGGAACAACAATTAATTCTGAGGATATCTGCCCCTCTAACTCTGATATAACAGGGCATAGGCTTATCAGTGAATTTGGAAATGCTTTCTATGATACTACTCATCTGATCAGGAATTTACCCCAGGGAAAATATTATTGGAGAGTACAGGCTATTGATCAGAATTTCGCTGGTAGCTCGTGGACTGAGGTTGACTCCTTTGAAGTTAAAAATGTACAGGCTTTCTACGATGCAGATGAGGTATGTTTTGGCCATGCTACAACCTTTACTGATCAATCTGTTGCAACTGATGGTATAGCATTATGGTACTGGGATTTTAAAGATGGTGAGACTTCAACTGAACAGAATCCTGTCCACATGTACTCAGAAAGTGGTTCTTATAATGTTAAACTGGTCATTACCGATAATGGTGGTGCCAAAGATTCTCTCGAACAGGAAGTTATTGTACTACCACGTCCTATAACATCTTTTTCCGCTCTTGATGTATGCCAGGGAATACCAGTTACTGCCACAAATACAACAGATAACAACGGACTCACTATCAGCTCCTGGTACTGGGACTTCGGCGATGGAGATATCTCTACCGATCAACAACCCTCTCCTCACCCATATCTTATAGCCGGAGATTATTCAATTAAACTGAAAGCTGTTGCCACTAACAGCTGTGCCGATTCCATTACTAATATCGTTTCTGTTGGTGCTTATCCGGTAGCTGCCGTTACGGCTAATGCACCTCTTACTTTCTGCGAAGGAGACAGTGTTATTCTATCAGTACCTTATGTCGATACATATACTTATAACTGGATGATAGGAGGAACAAGCATTACAGGTGGTGATTCCAGTAAGTATGTAGCAAAATTCACAGGAGACTATTCTGTCGAAGTTGTTAATCCAAAAGGCAACTGCACCACAGTCTCATCTGATGTCTCTATAACAGCCCAAGAATCTCCTTCAGCTCCATTGATATCTAATGACGGAGATCTTGAATTCTGCGAGGGCGATTCTGTGATATTAAGTGTTACTCCAACTACAGGGTATTCTTACCAGTGGAAACTAAACGGAGGAGCTGTTGGTTCAGATTCATCAAGCTATTCTGCCAAAGCATCCGGAACTTATTCTCTTACTGTTTCCAACTCATCAGGCTGTTCTGTTGATGCTACTAATACAGTTGATGTTACTGTATACTCCGCCCCAACACTCCCTACAGTGAATATCAGCGGCCCGACTTCATTCTGCGAAGGAGATAATGTTGAATTGAGTGTGACAAATAATCCCGACTATACCTATCAGTGGGAAAATAACAGCGCTGCAATAACAGGGGCCACAACCAACGACTATACAGCCCAAAACTCCGGAGTTTATACACTTAAAATAACAAATTCAACAGGCTGTTTCATCAGGACTGAAGATGTTACTGTAAATGTACTGGATGCACCTTCTGCTCCCCTGATATCTGCCGATGGAGATCTTGAATTCTGCGAGGGCGATTCTATGATATTAAGTGTTACTCTAAATACAGAGTATTCTTACCTGTGGAAACTTAACGATGGTGCCGTGGGTACTGATTCGTCAAAATATACTGCAAAATCTTCGGGTACATACTCCCTTACTGTATCTAACTCAACAGGATGTACTGCCAATGCTACAAATACCATTGATGTTACTGTCTACCCATCACCTACACTTCCTACAGTAAACATAAGCGGCCCAACTACTTTTTGTGAAGGCGACAGTGTGGAACTTAGTGTTACAGA
>CAZTXH010000033.1:0-11365 GCA_964617415.1 uncultured Rikenellaceae bacterium
GATTTAAGGTTGTGGTGCCACTAGCCCCCTGAAAGATCGGGCGGATATTTTCTCATAATATTTTGATTTAAAGGCAGCTAACGAGTTGTGAATTAACCACAAAATCCTGTTTGTGGTATATTTGGATGACAAATATCAATTATTATTATCGTTCAGTTGTTGATTATGAGGATGTTATAATGAATTTTAACAAGTGAAAAAGCATCAACGAAAACGTCAACAGGAATCTTAGATGTTACTGGTTAAAAAAATAATAAGATAATAAGGGGAAGGATCAAATCACTTGAAAAATTATTTCTTCTACGCAATTTATAATAATTAAACATTTCTTTTTGTTGTGATTAGAATAGCTGACTATGCTATAACGCTAAGAATGATACACTTATAAACATTATATTTCCTGAGATTAATTGTGATATTTACCAAAGGATCCGGCTTCGAGATTTTGAGCAATACTTTTCTAATCATTCCAACGGTTAGTCAACCACTGCACACCTTCATAATAAATAGCTAATCCAAGATTTATTTTTAAATATCAAAATGGTTTTAATTATGGGAAGATCGTAGGAAACATTCGGCAAAAAAGAAATAAGAAAAAAGAAAGAAAAGAAACGGAAAGATAAGGAGCAGAAACGTGCAAAAAAAAAGTGAGGCAAAAAAGAATAGTTTCGACGATATGATCGCATATATAAATGTTAAATTATTAAAGTAATGGTAAGATAGTTTCCAGATAAATAGTTATTTATCCCTTCTGGATGGGTTTCTGTACTTATAGCGGTTCTTAGCCTCTTCTTCATCTGCTTCGGGAGATATATATATTTTTGTTCTATGATCAATAATTATCTCCTTCAGTTTTGATACATCAGGAGAATTAAAATCAATTGACTTTTTCTCAGACATGATTACTTGAATTTTAAAAAAAATCCCGCTTTGGACGGTACTATAATAGTGTAATGTATTAATCTCGCACAAGATACACTAATTATACAGAATAAAACACTTATTCTCAATAATTTATTCATTTCAATCGTAATTTTTCGACAATCCTCGGTAGAGATGATTAACCTAGCCGAATTTCTTTACTTCAAAACATTGCGGTTAGTGTGAGGGGGTCACCACCAAGTAAAACAAAATGGTTTTGTTGAAATTTTAAAGATTTGAATTACAGAAATAATTCTTTTTAAAATAGTCTATTTTTAAGTAATCATTTGGACTAAGTTTTCTAGGTTTTTCAAGTATTGTACAAGAAGGTTCGATTTCTGTCCCGCCAGTTAATAAGACGAGAGGACACGAAAGATTATTAGTGAGAAAATTAAATTAGGAAACAATAACAAACGATCTATTTGCTCTCCCTGTACTCTTTCAGTAATGATTGAAAAACTTCCTTTACTGATGATATTCTGGTTGCCCTGAATGCATTGCTTCCAGCAAAAGCAAAGCCATTCTCGAAATTTCCCTTAAGCGCATTTTTAAGTGCGATAATAATGCAATATGGACTTTTGGTAATGTCACAAGTCCTGATTCATTTAAAGGGACATTTCACCGGTTGTTTTTTACCGTCCTTTACTTTCTGAACAAAACTTGAAAGAATAGCTCTCCCGGGCATACCCACCGGACTCTTAATAATTTTAATATCTCCTTCGCTGGCATCAATATATGCTTGCTTAAAACCTTTAGAAGCATCACATTCATCGGTAGTTACGAACCTTGTTGCCATCTGTACACCGGATGCTCCTAACTTCATTATACTTTTGATATCCTCACCTGTATATATACCGCCAGCTGCAATAAGTGGTATGGATTTATTATATTTCTCTCTGAAAGGTTTCAGTTCCTTAATTATTTCGGGAACAAGTTTCTCAAGCGAATAATTATTATCTTCGATCTGTTCTTCTTTAAAGCCCAGATGACCACCTGCCTTCGGTCCTTCAACAATAACAGCATCAGGTAGATAATCGTAGTTTGACTTCCACTTTTCACAGATTATCCGGGTTGCTCTTGCGGAGGAGACTATTGGTATAAGCTTTGTTATACTGTCTTTCTTTAAGAAAGAAGGTAAGTCAAGAGGAAGCCCTGCACCTGCTATTATGATATCTACCTTTTCAACGATAGCAGTTTTAATCATATCAATGAAATTTGTCATGGCAACCATGACGTTGACACCAATAATACCCATTGTTTTTCCCCTTGCTTTGCGTATCTCTTCCTTAAGTCCATAAATACAGGCTTCAAGAAAGTTTTCAGAATAATCCCTGTATAAAAGCCCTAATCCGGCACTCGATATAACACCTACCCCACCTTCATTTGCTACTGCCGCTGCAAGGTTTGAAAGTGAAACACCTATACCCATTCCTCCCTGGATAACCGGAACTGCAATAGCAATATTCCCAATTCTTAATGCTTTCATCTTTTGTCTTTAAAATATATTTTAGAACGTCAAAGGTAATCCTTTACTAATGAAAATCACCCGAAATGAGATAATTAACATAAATTAACCTGATTACATCGTACAGTTATTCAGATATTTATTATTTGTGTTATATAAACTGAGTATTTTATTGCTCACTGCAAAATTTTTTCTTTAAGGGAGAAATGATCTGTAACAACCCTGGCTACACACTTCCAGACAAAATTGACATGCAGTAATTTTATGATAATATATAATATATTGATAATAAATGAAATATTCCGGAAATAAACCGTACCTTGCACCAAATTAATTAAATTATATTATGAATAAAGGAACAGTAAAATTCTATAATGAAACCAGAGGATTCGGATTCATTAAGGATGAAAATTCACCAAAAGAGTATTTTGTACACTCATCAGGATTAAAAGACATTATCAATGAAAATGATGAGGTTACTTTCGATGTGGAAATGGGGAAAAAAGGTTTAAATGCAGTAAATGTTAAACTTGCTTAGTTTATCAATTATAATCATTTAAGATTTTTAGTCCCGCTAATTGCGGGACTTTTTATTGAAATTCAAAAGTTATGATAGAAAAAGACAATAATATTTAAGTCATCAGACATATCTAAACTAAAGGAGGTCGTAATAGTCCACAGGACAAAAATCTATATTGCTCCGGATGCAAACGTTGAGGAAGTCAGAAAACATTACCTGGTACTATGAAAAAACATGATAACGTTGTAGTTATAAGAAAAGAAGAAGACATCACTCGGAAGAATCAGTAAAAGTAAAATGTATGATATGTGGAAAGGAGTTTTCTATAGTAAAAGACACCGAAGACTCTCAGAATTGTCCTGAATGCAATGAATCATAATTATCTTGAATAGCCCATATTCATTGCCTTAAGTATATTCTTATTAATAATCTGTTGAATATTTAGACTTAATCAAGGAATTACAAAATTCGTCATCAATTCCGTCACCTTCAAAATATAAGAATCCCCCAGATCATTGATCTTGCGGGATTTACGATTAAAGGTTGTGGTGCCACGCGGAATCGAACCACGGACACCAGGATTTTCAGTCCTGTGCTCTACCAACTGAGCTATGGCACCTCTATTACGGTCTGCAAATATATATCGCAATTTTGAGTAAGCAAAACTTTGAGATGAAAAATCTATTTGGAATCATTTCTCCCTTATGATACCTTTGCATTCTATCTCAGCATATTATGAAACTCCTCCACCATACACTGCCAAACGGGATCAGACTTGTTCATTACAGGACCAATGGTATGATAACACACTGCGGGCTGATCATCAATACAGGTTCACGCGATGAAAAAGAATCGGAACATGGGATTGTTCACCTGATTGAACATATGCTTTTCAAAGGAACCCGAAGACGAAAAGCGTATCATGTGCTGAGCAGCCTGGATGATCTGGGGGGAGAACTTAATGCATATACAACAAAAGAGGAAACAGCAATTCATGCATCTGTGATTAACCACGACATAGAAAAAGCTGTCGATATAATCAGTGATATTACCTTCAATTCAGTATTCCCTGAAAAAGAAATAGAAAAAGAAAAAGATGTAATCATTGATGAGATCAATTCATACCTTGATAATCCTGCTGAATTGATTTTTGACGAATTCGAAGAAATCATATTTAAAGGCTATCCAATAGGTCATAATATTCTTGGGACACCGTCATCTGTTAAAACCTTCACGCAGGATTCTCTAATCAGATTTGTATCAGAAAGATATAATCCCGAGAGAATGGTTTTTTGCTCCGTGGGAAACTTGCCCGATAAAAAGGTACTCCATATTTTTAATAAATATTTCGGATCAATCCCTTTTGGTAAAAAAAGTACCAGAACAAAAGAAGAAATAAATTACAAACCTGTATCGGTTACAAAAATCAAAAAAACAAAGCAGAATCATTGTGTAATAGGTAATGTCGCCTTTAATCTGAAAGATAAGCGAAGGCTTGGGATGTTCCTTCTCAATAATATTCTTGGAGGACAGGGACTTAATTCCAGACTGAATTTATCACTTCGTGAAAAAAACGGTCTTGCGTATAATGTCGAATCCGGATATAATGCTTATTCCGATACAGGTGTTTTTACGATTTACTTTGGTACAGAGAGCAGAAACCTGGAGAAATGTGTATCAATAGCAGGAAAAGAACTGGCCAGACTTCGTAATGTAAAACTTGGCACAATGCAGATCAGGAAAGCAAAAAACCAGATAAAGGGCTATCTTGCAAGAGCTTACGAAAACCATGAAAATCTCATGCTTAGCCTTGGCAAAAGCATGCTGGTATTTAACCGTATCGACACCCTGGAGGAACTTTGTAATAAAATAGATAAAATAACATCATTGCAGCTCCTTGAAATAGCAAATGAAGTATTTGAACCATCTCAACTTTCTATGCTGATTTATAAATAAATTATGAATAAAGACCTTGAGAAATATATATCCGAATACACCTCACCTGAAGATCCCCTGTTAGCAGAGCTTTACAGGGAAACAAATATAAGATTTGTAAATCCCAATATGTCAACAGGTCATATCCAGGGTAAGTTTCTGGAATTCATCTCCAGGATGATAAATCCGGAGACAATACTTGAAATTGGTACCTATACAGGGTATTCAGCGATCTGCCTGGCAAAAGGTCTGAGGAAAGGAGGGAAATTATACACAATTGAAATCAACGATGAACTTAAGGAATTCAGCCATTCATACTTTATACGTGCAGGATTTGAAGAGAGGATTGTCCAGCTTACTGGCTCTGCAATAGATATAATTGCTGCTCTCGACAAAAGTTTTGACCTGGCCTATATCGACGGAGATAAAAGGGAATATGTTGATTACTATAATGTTATCATAAGTAAAATGAAGCCGGGAGCTTTTATTATTGCTGATAATGTATTATGGGGAAGGAAGGTCCTTGACACAGAGACAAAAGATGCCCAGACAAAAGGAATTATAGAATTCAATGAGATGATCCGCAAGCAAAAAGATATCGAAAAAGTTATTCTTCCAATAAGAGATGGACTAATGTTAATAAGGATTGTTTGAATGTTTGAGGGTATGAAGGTTCGAGGGTTTGAGAGTTTGAGGGTTTGAAGGTTCGAGGGTTTGAAGGTTCGAGGGTTTAGGGATATTTATTTTGAATTTAATATAAATAATGCCTATTTTAGTAATCGCTGTAATTATGTGCTAATAATAGGATTATGATAATCAAGAAGTTTGAGGATTTAGAAATCTGGCAAGAAGCCAGGGAACTAAGCAGGTTAATCTTTAAATTGACCTCTCTGGAACCTTTTAAAAGTGACTATAGGTTTCGTGATCAAATTCGGGCATCTGCAGGATCAACTATGGATAATATCGCTGAAGGCTTTAACCGTGGAGGCAATAAGGAATTCTATCAATTTCTTTCAGTATCAAGGGGATCCTGTGGTGAAGTGAGATCTCAGTCTTATAGAGCTTATGATAATAATTATATTGATAATAATCAATTAAATGACCTACTAGAGAGAACCGAAAAGCTATCCAGAAAAACTATCAAACTTATGAATCATCTGAAAACATCTGACAACAGAGGATCAAAATATAATTGAAACAAATTTTAAAATAATCCGAACTTTCAAACGATCATACTTTCGAACGATCATACGATCAAACATTCGAATAATCAAACATTTATACTTTTTTTATCTTTATTCTTTTTTTCGGTATAATTTTTGAACTATACTGTAAAATTATTTACACATGAAAAAAATATTATCCCTTTTCATTTATATTTTTGCTGCTGCTTCCATAAATGCCCAGCAAGATAAAACCGAGTTACTCCAAGAACTTGAGAAGGACCAGGCCTTAAATCAGGTTACTGAAGTGCGACCGGATATCTCAGTTGATCAGGATGTAATAATGATCGCCAAACTAAAATCAGCAGCCAGGCTTTTTGGTGACAAATATGATCTTACAAGTGTAATAATGGTCCTTCCTGCAGACACCGAGCTTGAGATACTTGATTCCGACAGTACGTATCTGCATGTTATTATTGAGGATTACGAAGGTTACATTTATGAAAAACATGCAATAATCAGTGAGGCTTCCAGACCATTATTACCTGAGCCTGAAATAGCTGAAGAAAAAGCTGTTGTACCGGAATCAGAGCCTGGTCAGGAGACTGTACAGCCCGTTCAGGAAAGAGAAGTCAGCAGGTTTACATACCTTGAAAATAAATATGGTTCAAATATGGCAGCAAAGCTGATGTCCGGAAAGATCTGGAAAGGAATGAAAGGTGAGATGATAACGGACAGCTGGGGAAATCCCAGGAAAATCAACAGGGTCATTAGTGGCAATATTATCAAGGAAGAGTGGATTTTCAGGAACACCTGGCTTTATCTAGAAAATGACATACTCACTGAATGGGGACCGATCAGATAAGAATTGCGGAATTTGGATTTGAATAATTAAATATTTGCAATCCGAAATCAACAATCCGAAATATAAAAGGATGTCTCAAAAGGACATCCTCTTTTTATGAGCGGGAGACGGGACTCGAACCCGCGACCCTAACCTTGGCAAGGTTATGCTCTACCAACTGAGCTACTTCCGCATTATTCCAGCGCAAAATTAAGAAAATTTTTTATTCACAGAACTAACTTCTTTATTCTATTTGTTGTAATTTTAAATCCATAAAGTCTTATAAGTCTCATTATATATCTGATAATCATGAAAAAACTAATTTCATTAATCTTTTTGCCTCTGATAATTGTATCATTTTCCTGCAAAGGAAACAGAGAGGCTGACCTCACAATTCCATTTGAGAAATATACTCTGCCAAATGGACTTACAGTTGTACTTAACGAAGATCATTCAGATCCTATAACAGCCCTGGCTATTTATTATCATGTAGGTTCCAGCCGAGAAACACCTGGCAAGACCGGCTTTGCCCATCTTTTCGAACATATGATGTTCCAGAGATCTGAGAATGTCGGTGAGGACCAACTCTTCAGGGAAATACAGGGTGCAGGAGGAACACTAAATGGCAGTACCAGCCAGGACAGAACAAATTATTATGAAGTGATCCCAAAAAATGCACTGGAAATGGTCCTTTGGCTTGAGTCAGACAGAATGGGTTACCTGACAAACACTGTCACAAAATCCTCGCTAGTGAACCAGCAAAACGTTGTCCAGAATGAAAAACGTCAGAGTGTTGACAATGCACCCTATGGTTTCAACCGGGAAATCATAGCAAAAAATCTTTATCCGGAAAGACATCCCTACAGCTGGACAGTTATTGGAAAAATGGAAGACCTTACAAATGCAACCGTAGAAGATGTTAATGCTTTTCACAAAAAGTTCTATGTTCCAAATAATGCAACTCTGACTATTTCGGGGGATATTGATAAAGACGAAATTAAAGGATTAATCGAAAAATATTTCCAAGAGATACCTGTAGGAGACCCTGTCGAAGAAAGAGACCCTATGCCTGTTACCCTTGCAAGCACAATCAGACTTTACCATGAGGATAACTTTGCCAAAGCTCCACAGTTGACTATGGTTTTCCCGACAACAGAACATTATTCCAAAAATTCATATGCACTTAACTTCCTTGCGGAATTACTGGCAAATACAAAAAAAGCACCTCTCTATGTGGAACTTGTTAAGGATAAGAAGTATACTTCAAGGGTTTATGCAAGAAATTCAGCCAGCGAACTTTCCGGTACATTTACGATTTCAGTAGCAGCTAATCCCGGTGTAAACTTAACAGATGTTGAAAAATCTATCTTTGATGCTTTCAGGAAATTTGAAAATGATAGTTTCACTGAGGATGATCTCATTAGGATCAAAGCCCTTTATGAAACACGATTCTATAATTCTTTTGCCAGTGTTCAGAGAAAAGCATTCCAGCTTGCTGAATATACTATGTATACGGGTGATCCCGGATACTTTAAAAAAGATCTTGCTGCTATACAGGCAGTCACAATGGACGATATAAAGAGTGTTTATGAAAAGTATATAAAAGATAAACCTTTTGTTGAAACCAGTTTTGTGCCAAAAGGTCAGATAGATCTTATTACTGAAGGTTCCATTGACGCAGGAATTGTAGAGGAGGATGTTACAAATGCAGCCGAGGTTGTACTAGGTGATATTACTGAAGAACCATATGAAAAGACACCTACAAAAATTGACCGTTCTGTAAAACCTCCCCTTGGTCCGGATGCCACCATCAATCTGCCGGTAGTTTGGACATCCTCACTTAGTAACGGGATGGAGATATGGGGTGTCGAGCAGAATGAGCTGCCCCTTGTTCAGTTTATGATCACACTTGATGGAGGGCATATAGTTGAAGAATTATCAAAAGCAGGACTGGCAAACCTGACTGCTTCACTGATGAATGAAGGAACCAAGAACAAAACTCCGGAGGAGCTTGAAGATGCAATTGGTCTGCTCGGTGCTTCAATACGGATTTACTCAGGTAATGAGGATATTATGATAAATGTCAGTACACTTAAAAAGAACTTTGAAAAAACCATTGCCCTGGTAGAGGAGATGATTCTTGAACCAAGATGGGATGAAGAACAATTCGAACTGGCCAGGAGTCGTATCATAAATACCCTGAAACGCAATCAGTCAAATCCAAGTTACCTCGCATCAACAACACTTAACAAGCTGATCTTCGGTGAAAATAATATCCTGGCGGTTCAATCATCAGGTACAGAAGCTACTGTCTCATCTATCACCATCGAAGACCTGAAGGATTATTACAACATATATATATCACCATCAAAGGCCAGACTACTGGTGACCGGGAATGTAACACAGCAGGAAGTTGAAGCTGCTTTTGCCGGACTGAGTGAGAAATGGCTACCAAAAGAAGTAGTATTACCCGATGTAACAGTACCAGAACCGCCTGAAAAATCTGCAATATATTTTGTGGATGTTCCCGGAGCCAAACAGTCAGTGATCTATATTGGAACGCCTTCATTACTTGGTACTAATCTTGATTATTACCCTGCTCATGTGGCCAATTACAAACTTGGGGGATCCTTCAATGGAATTTTCAACCTGATACTAAGAGAGGAAAAAGGATTTACATACGGAGCAAGGTCAAGATTTTCAGGTTTTGAGAATTATGGGTTGTTTACAGCTTCATCAATGGTACGGACAAACTCAACTCTCGAATCTGTGAATATCTTTAAAACCGAGATGGAAAAATATCGTGAGACTATGCCGCAGGAGTATATTGATTTCACAAAAGATGCATTGATAAAAAGTAATGCACTCAAGTTCGAAACTCTAAGTGCTCTCCTGGGTATGCTTGATTATATGACTTCCTTCAATCTGCCAATGGACTATGTTAAACAGGAAGAGGCATATATTATGGACCTTACACCCGAAAAGCAGCTTGAAATCGTCAATAAATATATAGATCCTTCAAGAATGTATTATGTAGTTGTCGGTGATGCCAAAACTCAGTTAAAACCACTTGAGAAAGTAGGACTGGGTAAGCCAATACTTATGAATAATTGATTTATTGTTTTAAATTTGCACGACTAAACAAACGGTATAATGGTGCAACAGCAAGACTGCATGATCGTACGATTGCATGATGAAAAAGCCCGGATGGTAGGGGCAAGCGTTAAGAAAACACCCGGTGGGTGTTTTTAGCGAAGCAGCCAGCTTGGAGGGATGGACATTCCACCATCCCATAAATTCTGGCAGAGTTCTTTTAAATGAAAATAATTTTTAAACTACTACAAGGTTTAATATATGCCCGGATGGTGGAATGGTAGACACGAAGGACTTAAAATCCTTTGGGCTGAAAAGCCTGTGGGGGTTCAAGTCCCCCTCCGGGTACAAAAGCCTTGATTATATCGGGGCTTTTCTTTGATAACGGATCAGGCCGATTCTGCCATGGCGAAAGGAGTGACATACCACGGCTTTACCTTTATTCCGAGATCAGAAAACAGAATAAGATATTTAAATTTCAATATTTATATCTTTTATGAAAGAGACGGATTCCTATTAGATTATAAACCATGGATAGTGCCAGAATCCATAAAATCTCAAAAGATACATCCTGAAAGCCGGAATCATAATTGAGAATTTTATTAAATGCTCTTGTTGCCGTTGCTGTGGGAAGTATATCGTTAAGGTAAACCTGATGTCCGGCCAGATTAAAAAGATCTATTTTAGGCAGAGGCATGAAACAATCCGAAAAAAACATCATGATGAAGAATGGGAAACAGCCAAGTGTGAGTAATCCGAACATTGTTTTTATAAAACAGGATGTAATTATGCTTATACCTATAACTGAAAAACAAGTCAGGGCCCCTACAAGGATCAGTAACGGGACCGAGCCCGATGTTCTGTATCCTACCGATAATGCTGCAACAAAAGTAACCAGGAGGCAGATTATGCCTATAATAACCTGATTTAAACTCAGTGCCGTTATAAACTCGGCAGATCTGAGCTTCGACAGGGATAGCCTTGATATGGTATCTTTTTCAACCTCCCGTACTATCGATGCACCGGCTGTAAAAAGCATCATTATTATTGAAAGAACAAACAAAGCAGGTACATAAAGGTCAAATTCGTTCAGGTAAGTCCCCCTTCCTGCATATTCATATTTTATGTTAACCGGCATTTCAGTTCCGGTTTTCCGGCTTAAATAACTGAAAATCGTATAATCAACAAAAGAGGCTGCTATCATATATCTTGTGTTTGCCTGGTCACCGTAGCTCCTGATTGCCGGTAATATATCTTTTCTGCCTTCAATATATAACTCAACGGAAGAGGAAAATCCTTCCGGAATTGTAATTAAAAGATCTGTATCCCTGTTTTTTATCATTTCCTTTGCCGTCAGCGAATCGGTACTCATCATTAGCTTTAATACAGGTTTGTTATCTTCCGTTTTCAGCTCTCTCCATTCT
>CAZTXH010000034.1:0-8711 GCA_964617415.1 uncultured Rikenellaceae bacterium
GGATAAGGGTTTCACCGTTACTGAGGATATCAAGAAACTGTTTTGGCTTTTTAAGACGGCTGAGTGGCCAGAAACGGGTACCTACACCACCGGCCATTATGATTACATAATTATTGTTCATAGCTTATCAGTAAAAATACTGAATTTTTCTGCAAATATATAATAATTAATTTTGCCTGAGGTAAAACGGACACAACGGAAGATATCCGGTAAATATTAGTATTTTTGATTGCTGTAAAAACGGATGCATGCTGAATTTTCTGACACAGCTCGGACAATATGTTCTACTGCTTAAAAAGGTTTTTTCAAAACCCGAGAAACCAAAGATATATTACAGGCAGACCATGCACGAGATAGTCTATCTCGGTATTAACTCGATAGGCATTATAGCAATAGTCTCCTTCTTCATGGGAGCGGTAATTACCCTGCAGACTGCATATAATACGGAGAATCCGATTTATCCCACATACCTTATAGGACTTGGCTGCCGTGATTCTATCCTCCTGGAGTTTTCATCAACCATTGTGGCTTTGATACTTGCCGGGAAAGTAGGATCAAATATTGCATCGGAGATCGGTACTATGAGAGTTACAGAGCAGATTGATGCCCTGGAGATGATGGGAGTCAATTCCGCTTCTTTCCTTATCCTCCCCAAGATAATAGCTACTCTGTTCTTCAATCCTTTTCTTAACCTCATAAGTATTATTGTCGGTATTATTGGAGGATGGCTGGCCGGTACCCTGACGGGAGTTATAACTTCTGAAGATTTCATTTACGGGATCCAGTATGCTTTTATACCATATTATATCACTTATTCGATGATAAAGACAGTGATCTTTGCTTTTATCATTACAAGTGTTTCGGCTTACCAGGGTTATTATGTAGAGGGAGGATCGCTTGAGGTAGGACGTGCAAGCACAAAAGCAGTGGTTTACAGCAGTTTGCTGGTATTACTTTTCAATGTTATACTTACTCAACTCCTGTTGTCATGATAAGGGTGAATAGTCTGAATAAATCATTTAATGGTAAAAAGGTGCTGGATAATATTTCGGTATCTTTTGAAGCAGGAAAGACCAATCTTATCATAGGACGAAGCGGTTCGGGGAAGACAGTACTTATTAAGTCGATTATAGGACTTCATGAAGTTGACAGCGGAGAGATATGGTTTGAAGATACGCTTTTTAACCAGCTTGATTTTAACAGTAAAAAGGAGATACGTAAGGAGATGGGAATGCTTTTCCAGGGAAGCGCCCTCTTTGATTACCTTACTGTTGAACAGAATGTCAGGTTTCCACTCGATATGTTTACAAAGCAGAGTATGGAAGAAAAAATTGAAAGAGTAAATTTCTGTCTCGACAGGGTTGATATTAAGAATGCCAACAAGCTTTATCCATCTGAACTTTCAGGCGGTATGAAGAAAAGAGTAGCTATTGCAAGAGCGATTTCGCTGAACCCGAAATACCTCTTTTGTGATGAACCCAATTCAGGCCTTGATCCTATAACAGTTATCATGATAGACGAACTAATACAGGACCTGACCGAAGAGTTCAAAATGACTACAATAGTAAACACCCACGACATGAATTCCGTTATGAAAATAGGAGAAAAGGTCCTTTTTATTCATGAGGGTGTGAAATGCTGGGAAGGTACCAAAGAGGAGATTATGAATTCTGATAATGAAATACTTAACGATTTTGTTTTTGCCAATGCACTGGCAAGAGAGCTGAAAGCATCTGGAAGACAAATCTAGTTTTCATCCTTTATCTCCTCATAATCAATATATTCACCTATTTCTTTTGATATTTTTTTCTTGCGGGAGGAATTTTTGTCTTCAGGTTCCTTAACTTTTTTTTCATCCCCGGGCTGGAAATACCTGTAAAATGATCTCACCAAAAGGTATATAATTATTCCAACGAGTATTATTCTTATTAATATGACCATTATTCCTCTAATTCTTGTTTAACAACAACCATTGGTTTATCAGCCTTCTTCTTAACATTATTACCAAAGCAGAGATTCATCCCTAACCTCAAGTGTATCGTATTCCAGCTCGACGGAATAGGAATAGCATTATTTCCGAAAGGTGTGTCAAGGTCTTCAGCAATTATCTTATTCCATGTAACAGGAATCCTGTCGGCCAGGAAATAGAACTGGAACCATCCACCCCTGAATGCCAGTCCCAGTCCCAGGTTGTCATACCTGTGATTAGCAGCAGTATATGCAAGTGTTGTGGAAAGGGCATTACCCAGATTTACATTTGCTGAAAGCGTCAGAGCTTCCTTGACCTGTTTACCTATGAATTTTGTATAGGACAGGACTCCGACAGAGATACTCTTTGTAAGATTAAAGCTTCCTCCCAGAGAAACACCAAAAGGGAGATATGTGGTAAAAGGAGTGTTATTCTGGTCAAGTGAAAATGAATTACTTAATGAATCCGTCATTTCCATGGCAAGGGAATCAAAAGTAATATCGCCGGTATAGACATCCAGCATATCGAGACCACTGAATTCAAACCTGCTTTCGGCTTTCAGGTTAGTGATGTCCCTTTTCCATCTTATATAACCAAGATCGGTAATGGATGCAGAAGCTCTTAACCTGTCACTGAAAGTGTATTCTGCACCAATATCAATACCAAGTCCTTTATTACCGCTTTTCAGAAAATAATCGATGATCCCCGATGTTTCTTCAAAGGCCGAATCATCAAAAACAACACTATCGATACTGTTTTCTGCATTAATGTAAGCTGTAGCGGGAGCACTGAGATTTACCGTAAGATCAGCATCAAAAACATGTGTATAATCTTCGTTTACCGTAACTCCCAAAGACCTGTTGTCGACAGCGACAGTAGCCATTCCCATATACATTTTACCTTTTACACCAATACGGAGCCTGTCGGTAATATCCTTTGAGAAGCCAAGGCCAACTTCATGGTACCACATCACATCACTCCTGAGAGATGAAAGGTCCAGCTTATTACCCACAAATTGTTCATTACCGAGAAAACCAAGCCGGAGGATATCCCCGGGAAGGGCAATATTGGCATTTATCTTCTCATTGATATCCAGAAAGACATAAAGATCACCAACACTGAAACCAAGACCGAAAAGCTGTAACATGACCTGTGGTTCAATGGCATTCACATCCTTGATTTTCTTCATGAAATCTCCCAGCTCATAATCGGGATGGAGAATTGATATCACGGAATCTCCTTGATTAATTAGAACATCGGAAAAATTGATGAAATTATTGTTGATATTCAGGTTGATACCGGAAATAACAGGCAATCCGATATATACCGAATTGGTTGTCCTCAGAGCAGGATTCAGAAAATGTCTCTGGGGGATATTCATATGATACAAAACCTGGCTATTCTGGGCATGTAAATCATATACTGCCACAGTCAACAATATCAGGAAAGCATATTTTATTTTTCGGATCATATGGTAAAATTGTTATAATTCATCCAGATCAGCGTTAATATCTGCTTTTACTTGAAGAGCAGCTTTGTATTCGATATAGTAATCGTTATATATCTTAACATCTGTTGTTTCGTAATCCGTTGTTACAAGTGTAACATTGAAGATAACTTTATCGGCATCTTCAACCGAATCCCAGAATTCACTTGTTATTTCAAGTTCGGTTGAGCATTCAATGGGCTCTGTGACACGACCGTTGCTGTCGACATTTGCAGCTTCCAGGATATCGCTTGCATCGATTGTACTTAATATTGTGGTATTGGTGGAATCATAGAGACTCATAGTAACGGATATACCCAGGGGGAAGCCGTTCTGGGCAGTAAATTGAATCCGGAGGTATTCAACATCTTCAGGTGTAACAGGACTCTCCTCATCAATATCCAGGTCTTCCATGAAATTATCCACCGTATCGGCAAAATGAAGGTTGTTAATTCTGAATTCCAATGGTACTTCTATTTCGAGGTCACCCAGGAAACGGCTGTCGCCAAAGATATAGTTATCCCTGCTTCCTGTATTACCCTGGGGATTCATAACAGCGGAACCACCGAAACGTATTTTTTCCGGAAGAAGCGAGATAAGCTCCGGTAGCTGTGAGTTATCCTTATTCACAGTGAAGGATCCGCTTACATCACGTTCAGCAGGAGCCGATGGGTAAACAAGACTTTGTGCATCCAGATCAATATCTACCGAGTCATTTTCCCTGTATCCGACAGCATCAAGATCTATCTCAACAGGTATGGCAAACGAATTCTGGTAATTCAGTGATATTGAAGGATTAATTGTAACACTACCAGTAACTTTTTCGAGGATATCTTCAATTTCAAGGTCAAGGGTATCAGTATCTATTGTATCACCATATTGTCCGAAATAACCTTTTACATAATCGATCCCGGGATCAAGCATCTCAATATCCATACTCACCTCATCTGCACTGTTGAAATCAACCATTTGTCCGTCGGAACTCACTTCAAGGCCGTAATATATTGGCAGCATGTTATATGGCTGTGTTGTTATTGTTCCCAGGTCGATAGTTGAATTGGCAAGGGAGATATTTCCGTTAAGGATAGTATTGGGTTCCACGGTTATGGTATCAGAGATAGGAGATCCGCCACGATCTGAAGTGGGTAATGTAATGGTAACAGATGCTTTTAAAGGAATCATTGCGTTGAGACTGTAGGTAAGATCTCCTGACAGGACCTTTATCTCTTCTATTTCTATATCCTCACCGGCGTCAAATGACACTGTATCCTTCTCATCGATAGAAACAACCTCCTGGATAGGAAGGATAACCCTGCCGGATTTTATCTTCAGATCCCTTCCAGCTATAGATATCCCAATACCGCTGTTGTCAAGGTCAATATATACATTGTCGGCACCGGGATTATCACCAAGGCTTACAGCAGCTATCAGGGAATTGCTTAAAACAACATTTGTAAGATACATACTGTCGGAAAGAGTCTGACCCGGGTTGATCAATGGAAAAGAGAAGGCACTGCCCACAGGTGTAGGTCCTGCAGCATTATAAAGCTGAATATCAAGATCGGTAACCGGAATTGTAAGATTATTGGTAACAGTGATTTCTATTACTCCATCAGAGAAGGTGGCATATTCAAAGTTATCAAATGGACCATAAGTCTTTTCATCAAGGGTAACTGCAGGAAATGCAGGGAAATCACCGGTATTTCCGTCGAGTAAAACAAGAGCTGCCCTGACAGCAGGGGGAAACTTCATACTTATCTCATCAAGTGAAAATCCGATCGTATCGTAAAAGGAACCAAGATCGAGTTCTCCGACCTCAAAAGTCTCATTGTATGAAATCATATCATCAAAGTCATAATAATCTTCAAGGTTGAAGTTTATTATGGAATCTTTCCTGAAAACGAATCTTATAACATTTTCATCTTCAGCATATACAAATATTGAATCACTGTCAATAAGTATTGTATCGGCGGGTTCAACAAAATCACTGAGTGTTACTGTGCCCCTTACTACCGGGAACCCGAATGCAGGAGAGAGGTGAACTCGGCTGGAGAGTGTGTCCATATCATAAGTCTCCTTGACACATCCGGCTGAGGCCAACAGCAACACTATTAAAACATAAACAGATAATCTTTTTTGCATAATCAGAATCATTATTAATTCTGTGAATCCAACTTATAATTGTAAAGGAATCTGTCAGAGCCGCCGACAATAAGATGCCATCCACTCCTGTCTGATAATTTTCCTATTGAGAACATTGAAGCTCCTTTTAACGGAAATCCTTTTGTATCATTTCCTCTTTTATCGATAAGATATATCAGGTTATTATCGATATCAACAACACCAATTCTTCTGTCGGAAGAAGAAAAATCGAAAGTAATAGGGCCTCCTAATTCAGCAGTTCCAAATTCCCTTGTAAACATTTCAGTTCTGTTATTATCATAAAGATACAACTTACCTTTATCTAAAAAAATGTATTCACCATAACCATCCCCATCTATGTCGAAAAAATTGAATGAATGGTTGCCTGAAAAACTCCCTGTACTGAATTTTTTTACACTTCCATCGAAATAGATATGTTGTATGGTGCCCTCAGGAGAACTGCAAACGAGTGAAGGTGATGATCCTTTCGATAATCTTAATGCTGAATTGGCTGCTTTTGTCACAGCTTCATCTGGACGTAGCCTGATATTACCCCTCCTGTCGAGCAGGTATAATGAGGAATTATCGGCAACGATGAGATAATCCTTCCCGGAAACCCTGCACCAGCTCACCTCTGCATTCACGATACCGGCCGTTCTGAATGGCTTCCAGCCCCTCACAACATTGCCACTCCGGTCATAAGCATATACCAGTTTATCTTCCCCTGCAATCAACAATCTGTAATTGAGATTATTATCATAATCGAACAGCGCAAGGGAATTGGTTGAGGGAGACCTTAGTTTTACGGGAAACCTTTCGACATAATTACCGTTCCTGTCAAGCAGATGGAGATAATTTTTCCCTGAAAAGAGTATCTGGTATTTACCGTTTTTGTAATAATCGATCATATAGACTGATCCGTTTATCCTTTCCCTGACAGGTACCTTCCATAAAACCCTTCCGGCAGCATTGATCAGGTAAACATTATTTTTCAAATCCTGTACGAAAATTTCCTTTGCACCTGTTATATGGTTAGTAAAGAAAAACGGTTTGATGGCAATAACAGTATCCAGTAAAGTTTCCCATTCAGTTGTTGATTCTTCTTCTACATCTTCCATGAAGCGGATTGACAAACTGTTATATATCATATTGTTGCTGGAAGTCATCTGGTAACCCACAGCCCGGATCTTATCCAGTGAAGATTTATTTGACAGGATACAATCCATTATTTTGCTGCTGAGGAATTCTTTGAGGTAATCAGTGATATATGACGGCACACAATAAAAGAAATATCCTGCAACACTGGGTAATGTGTTCTCAAAATCCCTGTATGTAAGATCATTTGCCAGGGTTTTGTTAAGCAGGTTATCATATAAAAGTGTTGATATAGCAGAATATGAGCTTCCTGTGACCAGGTAGTTATCATAAAAGGCAAACCATGAATCATTAAAGTCATTTGTAAAACCAGGGATTAATTCCCGGGCCAGCCCGTTATACGGGGTGTCATACACAGGAATACTTACCTGTTCGTCGGGCTGGAAAAATATGACATTTTTATTACCGGTCTCATTAGTAAACTCATCAAGAAACAGTTTTTCAGCATATACCCTGTCACTCAGCTCATATATTATCAGTCTGTTATCATTTATAGATCTCTCTTTGATATCGATATATGCTTTTGTCACCTCATCACCTGTATATTCACGAAGCTTTGAAGCCAGGTCTGCAGCATGCCCGGGGCTGTTTTCCACAAGACCCTTCTCTTCAAGAAAAATTGACTCGAAGAGCACAGTTGAAGAAGGCAGGATCTTATATGTTTGAAAAACTCCCGCCTTTCCTGTTTTGTACTTATATAATATTTCTGACGAATTGACACTCTCGGTATAGCCGTTCAGTACGAGGCCATCATTATTAAGATAAATGTCACCACTTGCGCAGCTGCCCAGGTTACCGATTTTTGTGGTAGTTACAGAATGTCCTTCATTAAAAAGAGGCTTAAGTAAATCCGGCAGGTTGTTGAAGACAACAAAGATCTTATTCTCATTTTTACCTGATGCCTCAAGTACCCTTGAAAAACCGGGGATGTTCCTGATTTCATCATCCCTGCCGGTCTGTTCTATTGCTCTTTTCATGATCTCTTCAGAGGGAGTACAGATAAGTAACCCTGAAATAATTGAAAAAAAAGTGGTTTCACTGCTTTCTTCAATATTAAACGGAAGGCTGAGGAGGCTATTGCCCTCTGTTTCGGTTTCATTTATTGTTTCTATCCCTGCCGATTGAAGCATTAGTTTTAGCTGCCGTATCCTGGTGTCAGGTGGAATTATCATTACCAGAAGGGGTAAGAGTTTACCTGTACTATCAGCATGAAATGATATGACAGATTTATTTCCTGTCATTAATTTTTTATATGATGAATTATTTACCTGGTCGGCAAGGAATTCCATCTTTGTAGTAAAGTTCCTGAACTCATTGATCTCGTTTATTTCACCGAATAATCCCTTTCCTGTAGTAAGTGAATTAATGAAACTCTGCAGGTCTATTGTCTCTATAACAAATGAGGCAGAAGGGGCAACAGCTTTATAGGGATCGGTGAAGTAACTCTTCCGTCCCTGGTAAAGAAAATATCCCAGTACTGTCAATCCTGCAATAAGAATGATTACCAGTATTATACCTGTCCGTTTTCCCATTACAGACATTTTGGATATGGATGTGTGATTTTTGGCACACTATTTGATCTTAGTTTTACACAGGCAATCTCAATCATATACTTGATCCTTCAAGTTCAGCCCCGAGTAATCGGGGCTTTCATTTTTAATTTTCAGAAGGATCTGTACCCGATTATTTCACGCACATCACTTATTGTTTTCGAAGCACTCTCCCTGGCTTTTTCTCCTCCTTCTCTTACAACTTTAGCCAGATATTCTTTATTGGCAAGAATTTCATTTATCCTTTCCCGGATAGGTTCGGTTACTTTAATGATATCTTCAGCAAGCTGTTTTTTCATTTCACCGTAACGGATCTCACAGGAGGCATGTTTTTCTTTGAAATATTTTACAGTTGATGGATCAGAAACCGCTTTCATAATTGTAAAGAGGTTTTTTACCGGTTCGGAGG
>CAZTXH010000034.1:8721-11153 GCA_964617415.1 uncultured Rikenellaceae bacterium
GTTTTAGGCCCCGCATCTGTCACGGCACGCATTACTTTTTTCTTTATTTCCTCAGGAGTGTCGGCCAGGAAAATACCATTACCTTCACTTTTTCCCATTTTCCCGGTACCGTCAAGGCCGGGGATCTTTATCAGTTTCTGTCCGAAATTATATGCATCGGGTTCGGGAAAGTAGTCAACTTCATACAGGGTATTAAAACGTCTTGCAAAGCGTCGTGTCATTTCAAGGTGTTGTTCCTGATCCTTGCCAACAGGTACTTTGTTCGCCCTGTGAATGATGATATCAGCTGCCATCAATACAGGATAGGTAAGCAGCCCTGCATTTATGTTATCAGGCTGACTTCTGATCTTTTCCTTGAATGATGTTGTTCTCTCCAGTTCTCCTACATATACATTCATATTAAGCAGAAGATATAATTCGATAACCTGAGGCACATCGCTCTGAATAAAGACGGTAGCAATTTCGGGATCAATACCACATGCCAGATATTCAGCCAGTACCTGTCTGATATTTCCATGCAAGTCAGCCGGCCTGGGGTGTGTCGTTAGTGAATGATAATCAGCGATAAAGAAAAAACATTTATTCTCTTTCTGCATCTTAAGAAAGTTCTTTAATGCACCAAAATAGTTACCCAGATGAAGATTACCCGTTGATCGTATACCGCTGACTACAATATCCATAATTAGTATTAAAAAGTTTTTGCAAAGCTAATGGATTTTTTTAAAAAACTCTTTTCCAGCTGACTTCATGTACCCACCCCTACAAGTTCATTCCCCGCTGACTAAATGTACCCATAACAAATTAAAAAACGCTACCTTTGCCATACAAAATAGTGGAAGTGGTGGAATCAACAAGACAAAAAAAAGTATCAAGACTGATACAAAAGGAAGTGGCTGAAATATTTCTGCGTAAAGGCAACGAATATGCACCGGGAAAGATGGTTTCAATAACCAGGGTAAGAATAAGTCCTGACCTCTCTTTTGCCAAAATCTATATGAGCATTTACCCATCGGATAACCAGGACAAAATATTACATTCGGTTCAGGATCATACTGCAAAGATCAGGTTTGACCTGGGACATAAAATCCGTTCTCAGCTTCGTATTGTTCCTGATATTGTCTTTTATATCGACGATAGTCTCGATTATATCGAGAACATAGACAAGTTACTGAAATCCTGATATATATGCAATACGAGCCCATAAAAAGATCACTGAACAGGATAATCTCAGGCTCTGTAAGGATGAGAAAGATTATGTTTTTACTTCTCGATATACTGTTGCTGCGTACATGGCATGTGAAAAGGGCATTAAAGAAAATTGGCAGGGAACTGGATAACAATGCAAATATCCTTGATGCAGGTTCAGGACTTGGACAATATACATGGCGAATGAGCAGAATGAACAGGAACTGGATTATTGACGGAGTGGATATAGACAATGAACAGGTGGAAGATTGTAAAACCTTTTTTGATGAAGCAGGTATAACAGGAAGAGTACGATTTCAAACAGCAGATCTTTCTGAATTTAAAAAGCCGGACCAATATGACTTGATTCTGTCAGTTGATGTAATGGAGCATATCAGGGAAGATGAACTTGTTTTTATGAATTATAATGAATCACTTAAGGAAGAAGGGTTTCTCCTGATTTCGACACCCTCGGATAAAGGAGGTTCAGATGCACATGAGGTTGAAGATAAGTCTTTTATCGATGAGCATGTCAGGAACGGTTACTCTGTTTCTGAAATAAGCGGTAAACTGACCAGAGCAGGATTCAGGAATGTTGAAGCGCATTATACATACGGAAGACTGGGCAATATATCGTGGAGGTTGTCAATGAAATATCCCGTCAAAATGCTTAATATTTCCTGGCTTTTTTTTGTTATTTTACCCTTTTATTACCTTGTTTGTTTCCCTGTTTCATTAATACTTAACATTTTTGATCTGAATTTAAAACATAACACAGGGACCGGATTACTGATCATAGCCAGGAAGTAAGGAAGTGAAACTTTCATTATACATAGCAAAAAGATATCTCTTCGCAAAGAAATCAAGGAATGCGATCAATGTTATCTCTGCCGTGTCAGTTGCCGGAGTTGCCGTAGGAACAATGGCGCTTATAATAGTACTTTCAGTGTTTAATGGTCTGGAACTGCTTGTAACCTCCATTTTCAACACTTTCGATCCTGATCTTAAGATTACTGTAGCTGAAGGAAAAACTTTTGTTGTTGATACATCGAAGCTGAACCTGCTGGCCAATGTTAACGGAATCTCATGTTATTCTTTGACAATCGAAGAAAATGTGCTTCTTAAATATGCTGACAGGCAATTTGTTGCAACAGTTAAAGGAGTTGATGAAAATTATATCGGTGTTTCCAGTATAGACAGCGCCATGTGGGAGGGAGAATTCATGCTTAATGATGAAAGAGGTCGCC
>CAZTXH010000035.1:0-11138 GCA_964617415.1 uncultured Rikenellaceae bacterium
AATTTACCTCAGGAGTAATAGCTAACGAACTACACCGGCATCTTGGCATATATACAATTATCGGAGTGAAAATGGGTATCAGGGCAAGGGAATATTTCAATACCGGCGTTGATGAATTCACAGTTACCACGTATGCAGGATCAGTTTCTCCCTTAAGCTGTATGAACGATGGCATCCAAACCAGTACCGGTGCAACTCCCGGACATGGATTGCTCTTTGTAAAGACTGATACAGTGACAAGACCTGCTGTTGATATAACCTATCTTAACCAAAAGTTACGCCTGACACTCAAACCTGAATTATCAGAAGAGATAAGTTCTGTACTAAAGGAATACAATTTTATTTACGGTCTCGACAGTAATATTTACTGGGAGCTCGTCAGGAAAGAAGCTCTCAAGTACTGGAAAGAACTTGACAGGCATGATATTTTTATAATAGAGGCTCAAAGGCCTTAAGGCTCAAGGGCTCAATGGCTAAATGGTTTAACCGACCGTAATGCCATTGTGCCGTTGTACCGTTGCGCCTTATTTATTATACTCATCAAAGAAATCGTTGCCCTTGTCGTCGGTAAGGATGAATGCAGCCATATTTTCAACCCTGATTTTTCTGATTGCTTCCATTCCAAGATCTTCAAAATCGATAATTTCAACCGATTTAATGTTTTCAGCAGCCAGGATTGCAGCAGGTCCGCCAATAGTCCCGAGATAAAATCCTCCGTACTTTTTACATGCTTCAATAACAGCTCTGTTCCTGTTCCCTTTGGCAAGCATTATGAGAGATCCCCCTAATTTCTGGAACTCTTCTACATATCCGTCCATGCGACCCGCTGTTGTTGGACCAAAGCTACCTGATGCCATCCCTGCAGGAGTTTTAGCAGGTCCTGCATAATAAACAGGATGGTTTTTAAAACTTTCAGGCATGGGTTTACCTTCACTTATCATCTTTTTAATTCTGGCATGGGCAGCATCTCTTGCAACAATAAGAGTTCCGCTCAGGCTCAATCGTGTTTTCACAGGATACTTTGTCAGTTGTGCAAGTATCTCTTTCATGGGTCTGTCAAGATTAACTTCAACAGCTTCCTTAAGCTCAGGAGCCTGTTCCGGCATGAACCGTTCAGGATGCATTTCAAGCTCCTCCAGAAAAATTCCGTTTTCATCTATCCTGGCTTTTATATTCCTGTGTGCACTGCAACTTACCCCAAGACCAACAGGGCACGATGCAGCATGTCGTGTCAGACGGATAACCCTCACATCATGAACGAAATATTTTCCACCGAACTGTGCACCTACGCCATATTCATAACATATCCTCTGTATTTTTTTCTCCCATTCAATATCACGGAATGCCCTTCCGCTCTCGTTTCCCGTTGTCGGAAGATGATCCAGGAAACCTGCCGAAGCCTCCTTTACGGCTTTCAGTGTTGCTTCCGCCGAAGTGCCGCCAATAACCAGTGCCAGATGATATGGCGGACAAGCCGAAGTGCCAAGTTCCTTTATTTTCTCTTTTACAAACTTCGTTAATGATTCTTCGTTGAGAAGTGACTTTGATTGCTGGTATAAAAACGTTTTGTTTGCAGAACCACCTCCTTTCGTAATAAAAAGAAATTCATATGTATTTCCCTCCGCCGAATAAATATCAATCTGGGCCGGCAAGTTACTACCTGAATTCTTCTCATCAAACATAGTATATGGAATTATCTGGGAATACCGCAGGTTCTTGTCACGGTAGGTTTCAAAAATACCTTTTGACAAATGGAGTGCATCATTTACACCTGTCCATACAGCTTCTCCCTTCTTTGCAATTACAATTGCAGTCCCGGTATCCTGGCACCATGGCAGTTCCCCTTTTGCCGATATAACCGAATTGCGAAGCATCTCATAGGCTACAAAACGATCATTATCAGTAGCTTCAGGATCATCAAAGATAGCTGCCAGTTGTTCCAGATGTGATGTACGGAAGTAAAATGAAAGATCAGAGACTGCTGTCTTTGCCAATAGCTCAAGTCCGCGTGGATCAACTTTAATTATCTTCCTGCCATCAGCAACAATCACTTTTACATAATTTTCAGAGAGTAAACGATACTTTGTTGTATTCTTATCTATCTGAAAAGGTTTCTCATAAATAAATTCTGCCATAATTGTGTCCTATTTAATTAATAATGTTTTGATTAGAGTAAATAGAAATAATAATTCCTCCAATTCTATCAAATATAATAAGAAAAGAGGAAAAAAAATATGTAATAAATCATAAAGGGTCAAATCTCCGACAAACTGAATTTATCCTTTGCCCGGATCCCTTTGGGTGTCATCTGAAGGTTACAACACTCTACATGTTCATCATGCTGAAAAACAAGAATATAATCATTTTCAAGTGCTTCCTCAAGAAGTGATCTTTTCTCCTCAATTGTTTTTAATGACTCAATATCATAACTCATATTCCATACGAGAGGAAGATGAGCAACAGTAGGAATAAGATCTCCGGTGTATACCAGGGTTTTCCCTTTATAATCGATTACAGGGATCATAAGACCAGGAGTATGTCCATAGCAAAACCTTACGGAGAAACCTCTGAACATCTCACCCTCCTCATCAACAAGATTCAATCGCCCGCTCTCAGCTATAGGCTTTATGTTTTCCTCAAGGAAAGCATCAGCTTCCCTGAGATTATTCTTTGCAGCCCATTCCCACTGAGTCCTGCTGACATGATATATTGCCTGTGGAAAAACAAGTTCAAAGCCCGAACCACTCCTGCTGTTTCTTACACATCCACCACAATGATCTGCATGGAGATGTGTTAATACCACATCAGTAATATCGTCAGGTTGATAACCTCTTCCGGCAAGACCTTCAAGCAATCCCTCCCCGTTATGTAAATGAACATGACTGAAAAATTTAGCACTCTGTTTATCACCCCAACCTGTATCTACAAGGATCTTGTGTCCATCGGTTTCGATGATAAGTGAATTAAGTGTCATTACTATCAGGTTATTCTCGTCAGATGAATAAACCCTTGACCAGAGTACCTTGGGAACAACTCCAAACATTGTTCCTCCGTCAAATTTGAAATTGGAAATATTGAAAAGGTCAATTTTCATTCTTACAATTATTCATCTTTAAAACAATTAATCCGTGTAAATGGTTTAATTATCCCAGCGGAGGCGGGTAGTTTTGCTTTGATGTCATCTGATATGTAATATGCATAAGAAGCCTGATCAGCTGGTACGACGTCCACCCTCTAAGTCTCGATATCCAGGTCCTTCTGCGATTATATTCCTCAATTGTAACCTGACGGCAATCCTTCCTTATTATATCATGCAGCATATTTTCAAAGCTTTTTACAAATCTCTCATCAAGGACATTAACATTTATTTCCACACTTGCATATTCGCTCAGGTGGTTTAGATTATAACTGCCAATGGTACACCATTTGCCGTCGACAGTGGCAACCTTCGCATGCAGGATCGAAGGAAGATATTCGTAGATTTTTATTTTGTTCCTCAGGATGAAATCGTAAAGGAACCCGGTTGCTCTTTTAAACATTGGTGCATCTGATTCGGCAGAGAGTACTATAATAATCTCAACCCCCCTTAAACTTGCATTCCTCAACAGCTTACGCTCATTCCTGCCGGGAAGGAAATAACTGGCAAACAATATCATGTTTTTTTCCGAATTTTTTATTGCATTCCTGTAGCTTTTCAGAATCTCAATTTTTCTGCGGTACCAGTTATTCAGCTTTACCTTGAGCTTAATATTGTCTTTATAAATTACCGGATTACGTATTGTCTCATATGATCTCTCATTCTTCGGCAAGAATTTTTTATTCCAGAGTCTTTTAATTATTGTAAGAATATGAGCACATTCAGGTCCTTTAATCAGAAGTGCAAAATCGAGCCATTCCTTTTTTACAGAGGTGCCATGGTAACGGTCTGCAAAGTTCATCCCACCAATTATTGCAACTTCACCATCCACTAAAACCACCTTTGAATGAAGCCTCAGGCTGAGCTGGAATCCCTTGGTAACCAATGTTGGAGAGAAGAACCTGAAAAGAATACCTGAATTCTCAATATTTGCAATAAGCTCTTTTGTAAGATATTTTGTACCGAATGCATCAAGGAGAAGATATATTCTTACACCTCGCCCGGCAGCTCTGATCAGTGCATTGATTATCCTTCTACCCGTTTCATCTTCATCAATAATATATGTCTGGAAATGAATATAATGCTTCGCTTCATCAATGACCTTCTCCACAGATGAAAAAAATGGTTCGCCACTCCGAAGCAACTCTATATAATGTCCGTTTTTATAATCAGACCTGGTTCTCATTAAAACACGGGAAATATTTACACTCTACAAATATAAGACTTTAACGAGACCAGGAATAGAAATCAATTTTTCCATTAATTTAGCATTACATTTTTAATTGTCTACCATGAAATCTAATCTGCTTAGTTTTAAGATAACGCTGCTTCTTTTATTACTTACTGCAGTATCGTGTAATCAGCCCTCACATCCGAGGATACTTCTCCTTAATGGTGAGGAGACTGAAATAAAAAAGAGTATTGCTTCCGATGAAATATGGGATCAAATCCATCATTTCATTATTGATGAATGTGAAGAAATATGTGATCTGCCGCCTGTAGAACGGGAACTTATCGGGAGAAGACTTCTCGATAAATCTCGAACAGCCCTCAGGCGGATCTTTTATCTCTCCTATGCATGGCGAATGACTTCCGAAGACAAATATCTCGACCGTGCCGAAGAGGAGATGCTTGCTGCTACCGGATTTGAAGACTGGAATCCTTCGCATTTTCTGGATGTGGCGGAAATGACCATGGCACTCTCTATCGGTTACGACTGGCTTTATAGTGAATTATCACCTTCATCCCGTAAAATAATCAGGGAAGCAATTATTGACAAAGGACTTATTCCCTCTTTTGATACAACCTGTAATTGGTGGCTTACCTCATCACATAACTGGAATCAGGTTTGCAACGCGGGAATGACCTTTGGTGCACTTGCAATTTATAAGTCTGACCCGGAGCTTGCTTCAGAGATTATTGAACGGGCTAAAGAATCAATCCAGCTTCCCATGAAAGATTATCTGCCCGACGGAGCCTATCCCGAAGGATATTCTTACTGGGGTTACGGAACAAGTTTTAATGTGATGTATCTATCCGTTATGGAGAAATTCTACGGGAAAGAGTATGATCCTGATCTGAACGAAGGATTCCTGAATAGTGCTTCTTATCTTGAAAACATGACCGGACCTTCGGGCTTATGTTTTAATTACTCCGACTGCAGTGCAGGAGGAAGCCTGAAACCGGCTATGTTCTGGTTCGCTCAAAAGCTTGATGACCCTTCCCTGCTGTGGTCGGAACGATACCATCTTCTTAATAAAGAACTACCGCAAGACCGGTTACTTCCTGCAATCCTTATCTGGGGTAATGGAACAAAAATAAGTGATATAACTCCTCCAGATTATAATATCTGGGTCGGACAGGGGAAAAATCCTGTTGCTTTGATGAGGACATCCTGGGATGATCCCGATGCCCTGTTTGCAGGTTTGAAGGGAGGCTCTCCTTCGGTAAACCACGCACATATGGATATCGGGTCATTTATCCTGGAAGCAAATGGAGTGAGATGGGCAATGGATCTTGGCGCACAAAACTATAATTCTCTTGAAACTGCCGGTGTCGACCTCTGGAATATGGATCAGAATTCACAACGCTGGGATGTTTCCAGATATAATAACTTTGTCCATAACACACTTACTATTAACGTAAAACATCAGTTGGTGGATAGATTTGCTCCTATTGTCTCTTACTCTTCAAAGAAAGGTATGCTTAATGCTATAACAGACATTACTGCCGTATACAGTGATGATTTGAAAAGTGCAAAAAGAGGAATAGCAATAATTGACGATCAGTATGTTGTTGTACGCGATGAGCTGGAGACAAATGCAAACGAAACAACAATACGCTGGAATATGCTCACTTCCGCCGAAGTAAATATCACAGGAGAAAACAGTGTTGAGTTTGTTAAAGACGGGAAAAAATTATTACTGAAAGTCATTGAACCTGCGAAGGTTAACATGAAGACATGGAGTACAGTACCTTTAAATGATTATGATGCACCTAATCCGGGTACAATAATGGCAGGATTTGAAATAAATGTTACGGCCGGTTCAGGGGTTGTCCTGAATGTTGTCCTGCTACCTGAAGGGGCAGTTGCAGGTCCTGCTGTATCATCAATACCGCTATCAGAATGGCCAAAGGATATAAATTAGAATAAGCGATATAATAAATGAAATTGAATAGTAGTTATAGATTAAAACAATTAAAAATATGAAGAAAATATTCTTGATTTTTATTTTAACAGTTTTTCTTGGCTTAGCTTCATACGGACAGGATTACAGGACCAGTCTGGGATTAAGGGGCGGTTTGCCCTATGGATTAACAATAAAACATTTTCTCAGCAAGACGAATGCTCTTGAAGGAATTCTTGCCAGCAGCTGGGGAGGCTTTGTCGTGACAGGATTATATGAGAATGAGCACTGGACAGGGAAATATCCGGGGCTTAACTGGTTCTGGGGTTTTGGCGCCCATGCCGGGTTCTGGGATGCCGGGATGAATCCGAATGTCAACGAGACATATACCGGATCCATAATTGGTGCCGATGCCATAATCGGACTTGAATATACATTCGATGAGATCCCCCTGAATGTGTCGCTCGACCTTCTGCCCACCTTCAATCTTATAGGATATACAGGTTGGGGAGGAATAAACGGAGCTATCTCGATCAGGTACGTGTTTTAGACGGTGGAAGAAAGGCTTCGGGCTTCTTACCCCGGTTCTCCGGGGCATCTGAAGAGAAGCCCGTTTTTTATGGAATTATTTTGAAGATCGAAAAAAACATGTTTTCTTTGCATCCGCATTTTAAAGTTCTTTAATGGTCCATTCGTCTAGTGGTTAGGACGTCAGGTTTTCATCCTGGTAACAGGGGTTCGATTCCCCTATGGACTACGAAATCAATATGCATAGCCTCTGTAAATCAGGGGCTTTGTTATTTCTGCTGAGGAGGATTGTGCGACGATTGTGACGGCAATTCATTAAACTTGGGACAAGAATTTCTATTTAGGAACGATTTTTGTTATTAATTATATTATTATTGTGGCAGAATTGAACTTAATGACTCATTTTTGGTTTTAATAGTTGTATAATTATTTTTGTATATATTTGTTAAAGGATATTGAACCTATTTAAATTGATGTATCTTTAAGATAATATTTAATTGTATGTTAATAGAAAAACTTAAACGGCATTTAGAATCCACTCCCCTTGGAGAGCTAAGGGAAGAATGGAAATTAGTGGAGCGATTTGGAAATATTGGTCCAATGGCTATCGATTTAGTTAGCTGTTGGAGCAGGACATACCTAAATATATCCCAACCAGGTTGCGATATGATCTTTTGGGATAAAGCCCAGAAAGAAATTAAAAAAGAAACTCCGGAATATTCGGAGTTTTTTTTTAATATTGTATTATGAAAAAGAAAGTTACACCAGCCGCTTTTAGCTTAAACAATTTTAAGTTCACAAGTTTTTCTTTTGACTACAATTTGGCACCACAAGGAGAAAATTTAAATGTAGATTTTGTTCCATCGGGAATTTTCTCTGTTAAGAAAAAGCGTTATGAGCTTAAAATAGATTTTTTTGCCTTCGACGAAAATAAATCTAAGAACGATGCCTTTATTAAGGTGTCATTATCGGCATTTTTTAAATTTAGGGATGTTGCCTCGGTTGAAGAAATCCCTAATTTTTTTTATAAAAATAGTATTGCAATAGTATATCCTTACATAAGGGCTTTTGTTAGTAATATTTCTTTGCAATCAAATTCAGGAACACTTATTTTACCAACCTTAAATCTTAGTTCACTAGAGGACGATTTGATCAAGAATACAACTACTGTTTAAGTCTTTTTAATGTCTAATCCAATATTTCAAACACTTGAAGATCGTGATAATGCAGACGAAGTAGAAAATTGGGGTCCCTTTATCTGTGACATTCAATCTGCTTGGTTGGGAAATGGCTATTATTTTTGGGATTTCCATATTGAATTAGGGCATTGGTGGGGAAAAGAGAGGTATGGCAAAGACAAGTACATTATATGTAAGGCTTTATGTGATATTTCTCCGGATCGATGTTGGGATCTCCACAGTGAGGGCACACACAGAGAAGAATTTATAAAGGCATTACAACTCTTAATAAAACATGGAGTTGCAAATAAAAATAAAATCACGGTAGCACAAGTAATTGAATATGCAAAACAAAATGGTTTTTTTAATCATGAGGCAATACGTGTACAGGGTATAAACACTGCAAAAAAGAGCAATAAACTAGAAGTTGGAACACGTCTTCTGTTTTTAGATACTAACAGGGCCGCATATTATGATGTTTATCCTGCGATTCAGGTTTGTTTGCTAAGCAAAAAGTCTCTTTCGATGCGAAATTATCATATAGTATGGCCCGAAATGTATATTCAACAAGATTTAGTATTTTAATATTCTATTTGGAGGCCTATCAGGTTATAAAGGAGAATTTTATAAAGCAAAAATATTCTTTATCAATATTCTGATCCCGATTATATTGTAGCTTTTTATTGACTTTCAGTAAAAACATTCCGATCTTTGTATTAATTATTTTCCCTTCCCCCGTATTGAGTTAAACTGGTTCTTAGTTTTAACTTAAATGATATTATTATGAAAAAAATTATCTTAATTATTACTTCAATCGTAACGTTGACTGTACTGGTGACTGGTTGTGCAACATTATTCGGTCCGAAGACTCATCCACTTGCAATTAGTTCAGAACCGCATGGGGCAGAAGTGTATGTAAATGGTTTTAAAATGGGCAATACGCCCGTTGAGTTAAGTTTAAAAGCAGATAAATCATACAATATAGAATTTAGAAAAGAAGGGTATGAGTCTGTAACAAGAATTGTTAATACAAAAGTAGGAGCTGGTTGGGTGATATTGGATGTTTTAGCTGGATTAGTACCTGTGATAATTGATGCAACAACTGGAGCATGGAATCAATTAGACCAAGATGCTGTTAATGCATCACTTATTCAACAAAATGAATAAAACCGATTCGTAAGAAGTTCAATAATTAAAGCCGTCGCATATCTATTACGTAATTCTTACAACAATGGGCAAGGATAGCATTTACTGCGGCGGCTTTTTATGAGTAACTTTGGTAAGTATACAAGTTAGTTAGCATTTATGTAAAATAAATTTCTGCATATGAAAGAAGGCAAATTCATATCAACGACTATAGCGACCTCTACGACTGTTGAATTATCTGATCAAAGCATAAAAAGTGGGAGGTTAGAGTCTTTCACCTTCGATAAGCAGAAGAAATTCGGTTTTATCGAAATCATTTACAATCATATTGAAGAAAATATCCAACCATTTTCAGAAATCTGGCCGTTTCTCGGTGCTTATACCTTTAAGGGAGCATGGGACCCATATCTTGATGAAGATCTCGAGTTTATTGGGATTGCTCACTATACTGTTCTAAAAAGTTACAGTTATATTTTTCAAAACAAAGATTCTGTTTCAATGAATGATCCATTGCAGAGATTTAAAAATATAATCTTCCATTATGCTTTAATCATTGATTGCATTAAACAAATTTCTTTTCATATCATAAAATTTCAGAATAAACTCAATCCAGGAACGTATAACGAACCCCCAAAATTGGACAAAGAAGATTTCTTGACAATGATGGAGAATTTGTATGAAAAATTTTATAAAAATCATTTTAAAAATTTCCAGAACACTGGTGGGATAGTGATGTATGAGATCCATTCATCAAAGAGCTATCTATCACTATTAAGCAAGGGTAGAAATTTTAAATCCTATAATAGATTTAATGAAAGAATAACTCCGTACAGAAATGTATTCATTCATAATCCTTCTATTGATATATTTCATAAGGGTAGTAAACCTCTGGTGGTCAAATCAAAGCATATAAAAAATACTAGGACAATTCAGAGTATAAGTAATTTGGATATAGAAAATTGCATCAATCCCCAAGAACTAATGAATCAACTATTTAAACAATCTACAAAAATGCTTTCAGATGTCTGGACAGTTTTCCGAGAAGAAATAGAAAAAATAAATACTGACATTAACTTTCCAAACCATCGTCTGAGAAAGGATAAGAATAAATAAACACAAATGCTAATACGGACGGTATAATTAATGAGCCTATCACAATTTTTATTTGTTTATCAATGAATATCCCACTATTTATTAGGGCCATATTTAAAGTATGGCTCAAACATCCCGGATCCAATATTGATTATACCAGCCAGGTTATGTAAGAGATTACACAAACAATCTGCACTAAAGTCTAGGCGAAATAAAGCGATTTAAGACACTTTCTCAAGGTAAGTCAGGGTATTACCGAATATACGATACAATCTATATATGATGGCAGAACAAATTAGGGTGTATAATAAAAATATTTAGTTATGATTTATATTTTTTTGATATTAATGATTATATTTGCATATATCTATGTGCGACGCACAAGAAAAGTATTAAAAATCGAAGCCCTCTTTTTATGGAGGGCTTCTTTTTGGCCTAATGTCTTCTCTGTTGTCAGAAGTAAGTCCGGGGGGATTCGAACCCCCATCTCTATGTGCGACAAACAAGTATTCTATCCATTGAACTACAGACCTTGCCATAACCTCCGACCAGAGCATTTAAGGCAACTCAAAAATACACCTTTTATTCTCAAAATCAAAATTTTATAACACATAATCTATGATTAGTGTAAATAAATATATCATTACATAATAAAAAAACCCGAATTGTTAGTTCGGGCTTCTTATATGTTCATGGCTTTCAGTTTTTAATTGGTACACCAAAGACAACATTACGGAGATCTTTAAGAGGATCTTTAACTATATTCTTTTTGTAATCCCGATATTTTTCAGGAATAGAAAATGTTTTAAAAAGCCAATTATTTTGTTCTGCCTCACTATGTACTTGCTTCCATACAAAACGAAGCTCCTTTCTATAGTACTCATTGTTTTCTTTGTAATGTTCGAGTTCCCTGGACAACCTGTAATATTC
>CAZTXH010000036.1:0-11082 GCA_964617415.1 uncultured Rikenellaceae bacterium
GCTTCTACCTGATAAATTAAAGGTGAATAGCCTGTGTTAAAATCATATTTCCCTGTAAAAGCAGGTTTTACAAAATCTGTTGCATATACTTCTCCTGTTTTTACAGTATGACCGGTACGTGGGAAAAAATGAAGTATCTGTTGTGCAAACTTTATTATTGAAGAATCTTTTGTGATAAGCTGGTCTGACCCAACATAAGCCCCCGACATAAATATACTTGTGCCTGCCTGGGTTATTTGCCTTATCTTTTCCATGAATTCCGGTGTATAAACCCGAAAATCTGTCCTTGAACTATCATTAAAGAAAGGTGTCGATTTCTCTTCTCCGAAAATAAGATCGATGATCTTAAATTGTGACAGATCTGTATCTGACGTAAAATACTCATCAGATACTGAATAAAATGAATGTCCTGCATCCATTATGGCTCTACCATGTATATATGGAAAATCGAAGCTGTTACCTGGTATAATCATCCCTTCCATGTCGGTATAGGTGGCTCCCCAGCCCGGAGAATCATCATCAAGCCATGGATTCTGCCTGTTATAGTCATATTGGTCTCCGATTGTAACTATATCACGTATATATGGAACACCGCGGTCATCCCACCAGGCAATACCTGCCATATTACCGATGTCGAACCATGCGGGTCCGGAGATACGGTCAAATCCGTTTACAACAAGTACTGTTCCATTGTTATCAGCTTTTATCCCGGTTGACAGTATTTCTGAATCAAAGCTCTCGCCACCATCATTTAATGCAGAGACTTTAAAACTATAAATAGAATCATAAGAAGGAAGCTCTATTTCGCAGGAAGTATTTTCGACCACAAATCCATTATCGAAACCCCTATCTCCAATCCTGGTATAGATTTTATATCTGTCAGGCTTCGAGGTTGGTTCATTCTCTTCAGGCACCGGCTCCCATGATAAGCGAATCGTCTTTCCCGACACAGGTGTAACTGCAAATCCGGTAACAGGCAATGGTTGAACAACGTAATTTCTGTGATCGATATAAGAAATATACTTTAGAATACCTTTATATATCGACCTGCATACGCTGAATCTGAAACGCGGATCGAGGTTATACTGCATATCTGACAGGTTTTGATGCGACAACAGTTCAAGCAGCATTGCAGGCACATCTGGCCTTCTTGCTTCTGAATAGGGCCTGTCCCACAATCCTCTCCTCGTCCAGTCAGGATTATACACCCTCCTGATATCATCAACTATCTGGGTCTGGATAATATCAGCAAGCTCCCTGCTGGCTAATCTTGATCTGCCGTCTGAAAACCTTCCACTATCAGCCAATGTATAACATATTGCAAGAGTACCAATTGTGGAATCACCGGGTGTTATACCTGCATCTGTATGAAAAGCAAAAGACAAATCAATATCTAATCCCAGTCCGGAAGCCCCTTCCTCATCATCAGTTCGGTATGGATCGCCTTTAAGATAGTTGACCCATAATCCTCTCGACTGGTAATCATCATTATAATCATTTTTATAATTGTTCGGAGTATAAACCAGTGTATCAGGCATTCCTGCATATTGAAGCCAGTACCTGGTAGCTTCGAGGAATCTGGGTTTACCACTTAATTTCCATGAAAAGTCTGATACTTCATCAGGATCTTTTTCAATTCTTTCAGTGATATCTTCATTTTTCGACTGTTGATTCCTGATTATCTCTGATGATGGCCTCCTGGCAACATTACCCATGCCACCTCCAAACCTCACGGCATCAAGAGCCAGGTAATTATCATCATTATTACCTTTTACAGTTACTGAGCCGGAGTATCTGCTCTTACCTGCATTGAAATGGAAAGTCCCGAGATAAACCCAGGTCTCTCCCCCGATTGTCTGATTAACAATAAATTCTGTCTTACCACCAGTATGATATACAGAGTAATTTACTTCTCGACAGTTATCTTTAAACAGTGGATAAGAGATATAGACACCATAATAGCCTTTTTCAGGTATTTCAGGGAGATAAACTGCAGAATCACCTGTAATGCGAAGAGAAGTACCATGTTTAAAAGGATTATAGCGCGGGAAAAGAGTATCAGTCTGTATAAAACCCTTGTCAGTAATATGGAAAGAGGTATCGGCTGTAAGAATGAACTCAGATTCTCCTGTCGACCTGTCATTATCAACAATTACCTCGTTGGTCTGTACATCCCTTTCACGTGGTAGCCAGACCGAAGCACCTGCATTCTCAAGCATTCTGGTAAGATAAGGTACCACGTAACCCATTACCTCGATATCCTCCACTGTACTGAATAGTTTTGCACGCTGCCACTCCCAGCGGTCAAGAGTCATTTCAAAATAGTACCCGTGACTGTGCCAGAGTGCAATAGAATTACCAGATAAGCCCATAGATGGATATATCCTGTTCTTTCTCTTTACGGCTGTTATATTGTTGTTATCATAAACCGGGAAAGATGCCGAATCAACAGGAAGCTCTCTCCTGTAATAATTAGGAATAAGCTGCTCAATTGAATGACCATTAGTGATGACGTCGATACTGTAATCGCGGAATTTCCTGCCAAGAGGCTCTTTTATTGACTCGATAAATAGTCTGTAACTATCCTCTCTAAATGGATAATACGATAAACCACGAGCGAAATAGATAGTTATTGTTTCTCTCTCTTTTTTTACAGAAAAAGAATCAATAGCAGGTTTCGAGATATGCTGCCATTGTGATAAAGGGTTCTGCCATTTTTCAAGTCTGCTTTTCACTTTTCTAAATAATTTGTCATTTGCCTGTGAGTAAAGGGGCTGAAAAATGGTAGAGATCACAAATAGAATAACCACCAATCTGTATAATATATTACTCTTCATTCTAAATTATGTATGATTGAAATATAAGCATTATTAATCAAATTTATAAAGTTGTGAATTTACCTTACATCTTACAAATTTTAACTTATTTTTGTATACTGACCTTTTTATAAAACTGACGACCTACGATTAACGTATTAAATTACAATTACTTACAATATCTTTAATTTTATGATTCTTGTAGCTGACAGTGGTTCAACAAAAACCGAATGGAAAATTATAAGGAACGGTAATCCTGAAAAGTCTTATTTTTCTGCCGGCATAAATCCATATTTTCTCTCTACTGAAGAAATCTACAGATTGTTGCAAAAAGAGGTACCTGAACTTTCAGGTGACTCATTTGATAAAATATACTTCTATGGTACAGGCTGTAATTCCGAAGCAAAAAACAATGTTGTCAGTGAAGCAATAGGCAGGTTTTGTTCATGTAGTGATATATTCATAGGTACTGACCTTCTCGGGGCGGCACGATCTCTATGTCAGAATAATCCAGGTATAGCATGTATAATGGGAACCGGGTCCAATTCATGTTATTATGACGGAACAACAATTGCCGCCAATGTATCTCCTCTTGGTTATATACTTGGAGATGAGGGCGGTGGAGCTGTATTAGGAAGGAAACTGGTCTCGGCTGTACTTAAAAAACAGGTATCACAGGATGTGATTGATCTCTTTTTTAATGCCTACAAGATTACACCGTTAGAGATTCTTGAGAAAGTCTATATGAAACCTTTTCCAAACCGGTTTCTTGGTCAGTTTGCCAGATTCATTTCTGCAAATATACACGTTCAGGAACTTCAGGAGATAGTTACCTCCAGTTTTGATGAATTCATTGTAAGAAATATTCTACAATATCCTGAATCAGCAACATTACTGGTTCATTTTACAGGAAGTATATCTTTCTATTTCAAATCATTCCTTGAGAAATTACTGAAAAAACATACTCTGAAGCAGGGAAAGATTACTTTATCGCCCATGGATGATTTGATCAATTATCATATCACAAATCTTGATAAAGTAAAATAATGGCAAAGCAGGCAAATACAAAAAAACAGATTAGCATAACCGAATCATCCTCGAACTTTGATAATCTTGAAAAGATGGCAGTTAAGGATATACTGCTTAACATTAACCAGGAAGATTCAAAAGTACATAAAGCTGTGGGGAAGGTAATCCCTCAAGTTGAGAAACTGGTGGAGAAAATAATTCCCAGGATGAGAAAGGGTGGACGTATCTTCTATCTGGGTGCCGGTACCAGCGGAAGACTGGGTGTGCTTGATGCATCAGAGATACCTCCCACTTTTGGTGTTCCCGGTACTATGGTAATAGGACTTATAGCAGGAGGCGAAACTGCCCTCCGTAATGCAGTTGAAGCTGCTGAAGATGATCCTGAAAAAGCATGGAAAGAACTTGAGATTTTTAATATCAATAAAAACGATACTGTTATTGGTATAGCTGCATCAGGTACCACACCATATGTAATTGGAGGTGTATCGAAAGCAAGGAAAAAGGGAATACTTACCGGATGCATTACATGTAATCCGGGAAGCAAACTGGCTGCAACAGCTGAAATACCTATAATAGCTGTTGTAGGACCTGAATTTGTTACAGGAAGCACAAGACTCAAAGCAGGAACAGCACAAAAGATGATACTGAATATGATCACCACAACAGTGATGATCAAACTGGGCAGGGTAAAAGGTAACAAAATGGTACATATGCAGTTAACTAACAGGAAACTTGTGGAACGCGGAACAAGAATGATAGTTGAGGAGTTGAATATACAGAGAGAAGCTGCACAGATCCTGCTTCTTAAACATGGTTCAGTGAAAAAAGCACTGGAATATTACAGGAAAAAGACTCGCTGAATACAGGATATTAAATAGTAGCCTGAAATATAATCACATATAAACTCATTAAACATATCATAAGCAATGTATTATAAACCTAAAACATACATACTGGCTTTCTTTTTGTACCTGTCATTTACTATTGTAAATGCACAGCAAACTGATCCACCCTTTCTTAAGTATATGGATCACCCCTGGGTAGATTCTGTTTTTAACTCACTGACTCCCATAGAAAGGATAGGACAACTCATCTGGATTGATGCTTATTCAAACCAGGATATTGGTGCTGATGTAAGGCTGAGCAACCTAATAAAGGAAACCAGTGCCGGAGGAGTTATTTTCTTTGAGGATAATGCTGCCAAGCAGGCAGATATGATTAATCACTTCCAGGAGATTTCAAAGGTTCCTTTATTAATTGCTGAAGATGGAGAATGGGGTCTTGGAATGAGACTTGAGGGAATTACAGATTTCCCCTATCAGATGACACTTGGAGCTATAAGAAATGATTCGCTGATATACGAGATGGGGAAAGCTGTTGCCTTACAATTCAAAAGAGCCGGTATACATATTAACCTTGCCCCCGTTGCTGATGTAAATAATAATCAAGGTAATTCTGTGATTAACTACAGGTCATTTGGTGAAAATCCCGATAATGTTGCCAGGAAAACACTCATGTATATGAATGGTTTGCAGGATAATGGCATTCTGGCAACGGCAAAGCACTTTCCTGGTCACGGAGATACTGAAACAGATTCACATACGGGACTTCCTGTAATTAAACAAACAAAAGCAAGGATTGATTCAATTGAGCTGGTCCCTTTTAAGACTCTTATCAATGCAGGTATACCATGTATAATGCCGGGACACTTTAATATACCTGCATTAGATTCTGTTCCGGGAATTCCTGCCACTTTCTCTGATGATATACTTACAGGGCTGCTAAGGGATGATCTGTCATTTAAAGGATTGACCATATCAGATGCCATGAATATGGAAGGTGTCTCTAAATATCCGGCTCCGGAAGGTGCAGGTCTATTGGCCCTGAAAGCTGGAATGGATGTCCTTGAATATCCCGAAGATCCTCTGAAAACAATTGAAGAAATTGCGGAGGGCATCAAAAATGGTATTGTTTCACAGGAAGAGATAGACAATAAATGCCGGAGAGTACTTGCATTAAAATACCATGCAGGCCTATATAAAAATAATCCCGTTAATAAAGAGAACATCCGGGAAGAATTGTCACCTGTCACATCAATTGCACTTATAAGAGATTTATTTGCAAAAGCACTAACCCTGTTAAGAAATGAAAACAATATAGTACCGGTAAAACACCTGGGAAAGACCAAAATAGCCACGGTTGCTGTAAATAAAACAAGAATAACATATTTCCAGCAAAGGATTATACAATATCAGCAGCCTGATAATTATTATATTGATCCTGCTGATAGCCAGGCAGTAAATGATCTTGTCAATAAGTTAACTTAGTATGATATAGTAATAGCAGGAATCTACGGTACCAATTATAGTCCACAAAGCGGTTTTGGCATTAAGCCTGAATTGCCGGGATTCATAAGTAAACTAGTTAAGAATCAAAGGACCATCATCACATGGTTTGGAAATCCTTATGCCATAGCCAGGATTGAAGCACTGAAAAATGCTACTGGTCTGCTATTGGCATACCAAGAGAACAAATACACAGAGGATCTTTCTGCACAACTTATTTTCGGGGGTATAGGGGCCAGGGGTGCATTGCCGGTAACAATAAATGATACATGGCCTTATGATTTCGGAATATTAACACCTGGTAATATCAGGATGAAGTACGGGCTTCCGGAAAATGCAGGAATATCATCAGTGATTCTTGAAGAAAAAATTGATTCAATAGTGAACTCAGGATTGAACGCTAAAGCATATCCCGGTTGTGAGGTGATGGTAGCAAGAAAAGGAACAGTAGTGTTTCATAAGACTTATGGGTATCATAACTATGACAACAGGATAAAAGTACATAAAGATGATCTTTATGACCTTGCCTCAGTAACAAAGGTATCATCAACCCTTGCGGGACTAATGCTCCTCGACAGTGAAGACAAATTCTCACCTGATAAAACTCTTGGTAACTATCTCCGCTATTACAGACATTCAAACAAAAAAGATCTCCTCATGTCGGATATATTAACTCATCAGGCCGGACTCGTATCATGGATACCTTTCTGGAAAGAAACGGTTAGAAAAAACGGGGAATTCAAGAGGAATATATTTGCTTACAGGTCATCCAACAGATATCTGCTTGAGGTTGCTCAATCACTCTTTATCAATAATAAATACAGGAAAAAGATCTTCAGGGAGATAAAAAAAACACCTCTCGGTGAAAAGAAATATCTCTATTCTGATCTCGCTTTTATTATATCGCCGGCAATAATTGAAGAGCTTACGGGAGAAAAATGGCATGAGTATGTTACCACAAATATCTATAAAAAGTTAGGTGCCGGTGATATCTGCTTTAATCCATATATGAAATATCAATTGAGCCGTATAGTACCTACAGAATATGACTCCTTGTTCCGTAAGCAGCATTTGCATGGCACTGTTCATGATGAAGGAGCAGCAATGCTTGGAGGCATATCGGGCCATGCAGGCCTTTTTGCTACGGCTAACGATCTCATGAAACTTATAGAGATGTATCGCCGTATGGGATCTTACGGAGGAGAACAAATCATAGCAAGAGGCGTGCTGGAAAAATATACCAAGGTTCAGTATCCTGAAAATGATAACCGTCGGGGCCTGGGATTCGACAAACCTCTTCTGGATAATGCAGAACTGCCACAGGAAGAGGCTTATCCTGCAAAAAGTGCTTCATTTTCGAGCTTTGGTCATTCCGACTATACAGGTACATTTATCTGGATCGATCCCGAATATGAAATAAGCTATATTTTCCTTAGTGACAGGGTAAATCCTACCAGAAACAATAACCTGTTATACGACCTTAATATAAGGAGTAATATCCTTCAGTCCGTCTATGATTCGATAGTGGAATAAAGGTATAATTCCACAACTGCATCTCTTTATCCTTAAAGTCTGCCTTTCCTGAAGAATTTCTGTGACATTCTGTCTTCAGGATGTTTCTTTGACATATCCTGCCAGTAATCAGCAATAATTGTCTTGATCTCCTTCCTCAGTATCCAGAGGCCTATAAGGTTTGGAACCGCCATAAATGCAATAGTGATATATGAAAGAGACCAGATTATTGTTGTATCTGTGAATGATGCTATGAAAAAGGCAATTACAAAGAATATCCTGTACCATATCACTGATTTTGGGCCAATAAGGTATGTCAAAGCTCTGTCACCATAATATGACCATGAGATGGCAGTAGAGAATGCAAAAAGCAGTAATCCTATACTTACAATATACTTACCCCAGTCGCCAAGAATACTGTGCCTGAAAGCCTCTGCTGTCAGAGGCGCACTGTGCATCAATGATTTACCTGTAACTGTAACGGAAGTTGAAGGGGGTTTCCATTGGCCATCAGTAACATCTATCTTACCTGTAAAAAGTTCCTTATTGTCGTAAAATGTAAAGTCTTCAGCTAATGATCTTGCAGATATGAGGGAGATTGGATTTAACATCTTTCCATCAACTATATCGAGTTGCCCGTTAAAAAGAGGAATCGCTTTACCATCTCTGATAAAATCCTGTACCATTTTTTTCTGTTCAGGTATATTCTCATCATAAATCTGGTTTAAAAAGGTCATATCTGCACTCTGGAACTGGTTTTCGATCTTCTGATGCCAGACACCTGAAGAAAGAATAACGAGACCGGTAAGAGTACATATAACTATAGTATCGATAAATGGTTCGAGTATGGCTACCATTCCTTCTGATACAGGTTCCGGTGCTCTGGCTGCCGAGTGAGCTATTGGTGCTGAACCCTGGCCAGCTTCATTTGAAAAGAGTCCGCGATTAACACCCCTGTTAATGGCAAATGCCACAGAAGCCCCCACAAAACCTCCAACAGCGGCAGAACCAGTAAACACAGTCGAAAATATCGATAAAAAGGATGGAATAATATTCTGATAATTTGTGCCAATAACAAGAAGTGCTCCAATAAAATAAAAAACAGCCATACCGGGGACTAGTTTCTCGGTGACTTTGGCAATCCTTTTTATTCCGCCAATAATTATCAAAGCCATGAGAACAGACAATACTGCACCGGTGATTATATGTTTTAAACCAAATGTCGAAAATATTGAGTTGGATATACTGTTTATCTGAGGCAGGCTTCCGGTTCCAAATGAAGATAAAACCGTTGCTGCAGCAAAAAAACCTCCCATAAATATTCCTGTCTTGATCACTTTACCTGATTTTAACTTTATGTTCAGTCTTTTCTTCATATAGTACATAGGTCCACCTGAAACTGTTCCATTAGGCAGAATATCACGGTATTTATGTGATATTGTTACCTCAACCATCTTTGTACACATCCCGATGGTTGCTGTCACCAGCATCCAGAAAAGAGCGGCAGGGCCTCCCAGATGTATTGCCAGGGCTACACCTGCAATATTACCAGTACCCACCGTTCCTGATAATGCAGTTGAAAGAGCCTGAAAATGAGATGTATCACCAACATCAAGATGATGATCATATCTACCTCTTACAACATCAACTGCATGTCGGAAATATCTGAATTGTGGAAACCGTAAATAGAGTGTAAAGAAAATCCCTGTACCCAGAAGTAAAACTACAAACCATGGATGCCCACCTATATAACCATCGAGCATCACAAGAAAGTCGTTTATTTGTTGCATAAAATGATTTTATCAGATCAAAATGAACCTGTTCTGGCAAATGTAATAATTTCCTTAACAGTTCAGGAAAATTTCCGGAGTTAGTAAAATATTTTTATGAAAACGGCTTAAAAATTAAAAAGGCTTAATGCCTTATAACCATAAAGCCTTAAAGCCTTTTTAAGTGCCCAGAACAAGACTCGAACTTGCACACCGTAACCGGCACCAGCCCCTCAAGCTGGCGTGTCTACCAATTTCACCATCTGGGCAGATAGGATAATCGTGCCCAGAACAGGACTCGAACCTGCACATCATTGCTGACACTAGTCCCTGAAACTAGCGCGTCTACCAATTTCGCCATCTGGGCTTTTTTAGCAGGGCAAAATTAACAAAAAATTCAAAAAATATCCAATCGAAATATATCGTTTCAAGGAAAAGTATATTTTTGCTCCCTGATAGTTATCAAATAGACATACATTGTATAAAATCGCTTTGGTATAAAATGCATCCTCACTAGGGTCCGCATCATAATTCTATGTGCTTATTGATGCTGAGACCTGCCGGATGTGCAGGTTTTTTTATAAATAGAGCAAAATGAGTATTGTTAAAATAATGAAATTCGGAGGGACTTCTGTCGGTAATCCCGACAGGTTAAGAGCTCTTATTCCCCTGATAACCGATAATGAAAGGAAAATTGTTGTTCTTTCCGCTATGTCAGGCACTACTAATAGTCTAATTGAAATCACCGATCTCCTTTATACCGGTAATGTCAATGAGGCATCAGTTAAAATAGAAGCACTAAGAGCAGCATATCACCAGGTTGTTAATGACCTCTATGCCACTGAGACTTTCCGCAAGTCCGGTCATGAGCTTATCGATTCCCATTTTGACTATATTAATAACTTCACCCTCAGAGTATTTACAAAACTCCAGGAAAAAGCTATCGTTGCGCAGGGGGAACTAATATCTACATCACTATTTCATCAGTTGCTTGAGGAAAGAGAGATAAAATCAGTGCTTTTATCAGCTCTGAATTTCATGCGTATCGATAAGGATTGTGAACCTGATTACTTTTATATTAATGAAAACATAAAGCGGGAACTTAAAAACTATAAATCGGAGAACATAATAATAACCCAGGGATTTATCTGTCGAAATGTATATGGTGATATTGATAACCTGAAACGGGGAGGAAGTGATTATTCCGCATCAATAATAGGTGCAGCCCTAAAGGTAAAAGAGATCCAGATATGGACAGATATCAGTGGATTTCATAATAATGATCCAAGATATGTTGAGAACACAACAGTTATTCGGGAGTTGTCCTTTGATGAAGCTGCGGAACTGGCATATTTCGGAGCCAAGATACTCCACCCATCAAGTATTAATCCGGCAAGGGAGAAAAATATCCCTGTCATGATCCCAAAACCATCCCTGGCAGTATGCAAGAAAAAATAGAACTTATAATTAACGGAGGGTATTGCAGTCGGATACCCACCTCCGTAATTGATTTAACTGAAGAAAAACCAAGAATATTACGGAAAGGAAAAGGAAGTATTACTAACTTTTTGTAAATTATAATTTTTGATTTTAAAGGGTAATTCCTTATAT
>CAZTXH010000037.1:0-3736 GCA_964617415.1 uncultured Rikenellaceae bacterium
AGTACTCATTCCTGGGATTTATCCGTTATATTGCAAAAAATATTACTGTAAATTATATGATGGCAAAGGATTCGGTAAAGAAACGACTGGGGGTCGATGCAAAGGAAGGAATGTCGTTTACCGAGTTCTCTTACCAGCTGGTACAGGGAACTGATTTTCTTCATCTTTATGATGAGTATGGATGCAGGCTGCAGATGGGCGGTTCCGATCAGTGGGGCAATATCGTTACAGGAACCGAACTGATAAGGCGTAAAACCGGCGGAGAGGCCTTCGCACTTACCTGCCCGCTGATAACAAAATCGGACGGATCAAAATTCGGCAAGACAGAAGCCGGTAATGTATGGCTCGATCCTGACAAAACATCTCCATACCATTTTTACCAGTTCTGGCTGAATGTATCTGATGATGATGCCGCGAAATATATTAAGATATTTACTCTCCTGGGACAAGAAGAGATTGAAAATCTTGTATCAGAACATAAAAAATCACCTCATGATCGTTTGCTTCAAAGACGTCTTGCCGAAGAAATAACCGTTATGGTACACTCAAAAGAAGAACTCGAATCAGTAAAGGAGGCTTCACAGATACTGTTCGGAAAAGGTACTGCTGATTCTCTAAAAAAGATGAACGAACGTACTTTTCTGTCTGTTTTCGAATTGACTCCGGTTGTAGAAGTTAGTAGAGAGATTTTCACAAAAGATGTTTCAATTGGGGAACTTTGTTCAACATACACAAACATTTTCTCATCTAAAAGTGATTTGAAAAGATTAGTTCAGCAAGGTGGATTTAGTATAAATAAAGAAAAGATAAATAATATAGACCAAAAAGTACTTCCTGAAATATTACTAAACAATAAGTACATACTTATTCAAAAAGGGAAAAAGAATTTTACAATAATAAAAGTAAATTAAGAATTATCCCTCCTGATCACTATCTCAGGTCTGCTGCGATTATTGATACGTCATCAAAAAGATGGGGATTTGTGTCGGGTATACCAAGGGAGCTGATCAAAGCCTGTATATTTTCTTCCACCGGTTTTTTATTCGAGATATGGCGAATTATCTCTTTTGTGCCAATATCTTTTCCCTTATCATCTTTTAATTCGGATAGACCGTCGGTATAGCATACTATTTTGGAATAATTACTTATTTGAAACTCTTCCTTTATTACGGCAGGGATCTCGTCGAGCATTCCTACACCAACACAACCAGCCCCAAAGTGAGTCACTTCGCCCGATGAAGTATCATAAAGAACAGGAGGATTATGGGCTGCATTTACATATTCAAGTAACTTCTTCCTGTGGTCATATCGTGCTATGAAAAGTGTGATGAACTTTTCTCCTGCAGCATTTGACACAACTATTGAATTGAGTTTGTTTACCAGCAGTTCAAGGTCGATATCGGCTGTGAACATTGCATGCAGGCTTGCCTGGAAATTTGACATCAGTATTGCGGCAGAGATACCTTTGCCTGAAACATCGGCGATACAAAATCCGGTTTTTGTGTCAGACAGTTTCATGCAGTCATAATAGTCTCCCCCTACTTCAAAGTGAGGATGATAATATCCATTCACTATTATTTCGGGGCTCTGGGGCATGTGCCGGTTATCCGGGATAAGCATTTGTTGCATTCTGGCAGCAAGTTCAAGCTCCTTCTTCAGTGCCTCCTGGCGAAGACTCTCCATATGAAGCCTGATATTCTCGATTGCAACAATTATTATACTGGAGATTGTCTGGATGAAATGCAAATGTTTAAGTACCGGGCTCATACCCTCACCCTCTTCCTCAATATCACCGATAAATACGAATGCAAGATGGACATTATTGTTGAATACAGGGACAATAATGTCGACAGACTCAAAGTCCATATCGGAAGAGACATAAGTAATATCATCAAAACCGAGAAGGCGTGATTCGACATCAATTTCTTCGAATTTTTTCGGGAAACCGGCATTGAGTATACATTCCCATTCTTCGGAGCGCTTAAAAATCAGTATTTTACCAATTCCGAGGCTCTCTCTCAGGATAGATTCATATTTGGCAAGAAGAGTCTCAGTCGGTAGGTTTGCATTGATTGACAGAGTAATATCAAGCAAAGAATCCAGTTTGAATCTGGATATTTTAAGCCTGCCGTTCGGTATCTTCCTGGGGTTCATTTCCGGATTTAGCTCTTAACCCGTTCCACATATGAACGGGTATGGGTATCAATTTTTATTTTGTCTCCTGTATTAATGAAGAGCGGAACCATTATTATACTTCCGTTTTCCATTTTGGCCTGTTTGGATGCATTTGTTGCTGTGTCACCTTTAAGACCCTGTTCAGAGTATATAACCTCCATTTCAACAAACTGTGGTATTTCCACGGAAATCACATTTTCAGTATCAGCATGTACAACAATTTCTACTTTTTCTCCCTCGAGTAAAAATTCAGGATAATCAATCAAAACCTCATCAACATTGATCTGTTCAAATGTTTCAAGATGCATAAAATAATAACCGATATCATCCTTGTAAAGATACTGATATGGACGTCTTTCAACCCTTGCCACATTTACCCTGGTCCCTGATGGGAAAGTATTGTCAATCACCCTACCTGTTTTAACATTCTTAAGCTTTGTTCTTACAAATGCCGGCCCTTTGCCGGGTTTAACATGCTGAAACTGTACAATAGTATATAAATCATTGTTATATTCAATGACCAATCCATTCCTGAAATCTGCAGTAGTAACCATAAAATTAGTAATTATTACTGATTCATTTCATCTCTTTTTTATCTCCAGCGGATATTTAAGACCTTCGTAGCCTATCATATCTACCATAAATGATCCCACAAAGATATCAAAACGAATCTTAACAGGTAAATAATTTTTATCATCCGTAAACCAGAATGAGACGTCCTGTTCTGTTTTAAAAAGCCGTCCTTTTTCTGTAACCGGGTTAAATTTATGACACCTGATCCTGCCAGCCTTGGTTTTTACCTCCTCGACTCCCATATATATCATTTTTATAGGGTAGAGTTCATCGGTAAACCAGGTTGTCACGGTTATCGTATCACCTATATTGACTGTATTAAGTCCGGGGAAGATACGGTTACGATACCAGTAAAAACAAGAAAGGATATCGTGTATACCCTGGGGAGCAATATGTACACCTGTCAGATCACTGGTAAGTATTGCAGAATCCTTTCTTGTCTTATGGTCAAAAACCACCTCGTTATATCTTCTGTATCTTCCTTCGCTTATATTTCTCACAGCTAATACAGGCAGTTCGGTCTTCGGATCAATAAAGCTTTCATAAATATCCAATACCTTAAAGATAACATCGGCCAGACCTGTTGTTCTGCCGACCAGAACCGAATGCCAGATCTCTTTACCATTCAAAGTATCCTGTCTCAGTTCCAGGGAGGCAACACCACCTGTAAATAATCCGTAATGAATAATATATGAGATCCTTTCATCAGGTTGATATGATTGAACCTGGCTGTTGGCTGGTGCAATGAAGACTAATAAAAATAAACCGGTTATCAGTACTATTTTTCTCATGTTATTAAATCACCGGCAATTAACGGGACAATATTTTACCAGTAATGTTTTTTACAGGTTTAGTAGCAATAAAGTCTTTAAGATAATAGGGTTCAAAATATGCAACATCTTCAAAACGCCGGGCTTTATAAGCTTCATAAGCTGGTAAGGCCATATAGGAAGCGGATATTCTGAAATCTTTATCAAAGACTACATTT
>CAZTXH010000037.1:3746-10983 GCA_964617415.1 uncultured Rikenellaceae bacterium
ACTACATTTTCGCGTTTTATCACTTTACTGCATTTTTCTGTACCATCACCAAAGTAAAATATCCTCGATGTCACAGGTATATCGCGGAACGATTTTTCATCCATTATTTCGGCACGGACACTTTTTACCGTGGTTCCCTTAATATCATATATAGAATAATAGACCTCCATTCTGCGTGCGTCGATAAGCGGGCAAAACAAATCAGATTCTTTAAATTTTTTTTGTAAAGAGATAAAGCCATTGAAGAGAGAAAATGTTGTATCTATTCCTATAAGTGGTATTGAGGCACCGTAGGCTATTCCTTTTATTACTGAAATACCTATTCTTAGGCCGGTATATGATCCGGGTCCTTTGCTTACAGCCACGGCATCAAGATCAGCCGTTTTTAATCCTGCCTCTTTAAGCAGCTCTTCAATAAAAACAGTAAGCAGGGTGGCATGCGATCTGCCCTGTTCACTCTCTTTCAGTGATATTACCTGGCCTTTGTTGCATAACGCAACAGAACAGGTTGAGGTAGCACTTTCGAGGCAAATTATCATATTATCAACCGAATAACTTCAGCTTAGTCCTCTTCGTACAGGTCATCTCTCGGGACGATCTCTATCAGAGTACTATCGGAAAGTTTCTTACTAATTGCACTGAATGGTGCTGAAATAATCCTGGCACTATCTTCAATACCATTTATTATTTCAAGATAGCTATTATCCTGTATTCCTGTTTTAACGTCTTTGGCAAGGGCATACTCTCCATCGGTAGTAAAGACAAGTGTACGCACTTCTTCTTCAGCAGTGGTTACAGCAGCTTTTGTTGTATCGGTGCGGGTTGTTACCGACTGTATCGGAACAGTAATTATTCCTGTTTTTGATTCGGTCTCGATATCGACTGTTGTTGACATTCCTGGCCGGAAAGGATTATTGCCATTTTCCTCAAGATGTTGATATGATTCAGGAAGAATAAGGATCTTGACATCAAAGTTTGTTACCTGGTCAGCCGAAACGCCGGTTATTATAGCAGAATTTGCTATTTCGGTAACCACGCCTTTGAATTTCTCATCGAGGTAAGCATCAACTTCGATGATAGCGGTATCACCAAGACTAACCCTTACAATATCATTTTCGTTCACTTCTACCTGTGCTTCCATACGTGAAAGGTCGGCAATACGCAGTATCTCGGTTCCTGCCATAAGGTTTGTTCCTGCCACTCTTTCACCAAGCTCAACAAGAAGCATTGATACTGTACCTGTCATTGGGGCATAAATAGATGTCTTAACAAGGTTTTCGTTAGCCTCTTTAAGTGAAGCTTCGGCGCTGGTGATAGAGAATTTAGCCGCATCCACCTCGGCTTTTGCTACGTTATATGAAGCTTCTGCCTGCTCATATTCCGATTTGGAGATGGTTTGCTCCTGGTACAGCTGCTTTGTTCTGTTAAAGGATAATTCCGATTGTCTGAACTGTGCTTCGACCTGTGCTAGACGGGCTTTGGCTGAGCTTAGTGCTGCAACAGCACGATCGCGTTGTGAAATATAAACATCCGGTTTGATCCTGAGAAGGAGCATACCGGCTTCAACAGGATCACCCTCTTTAACATTCAGTTCAACAATTTCCCCGGAAACATCAGGAGTGATTTTTACCTCTTTCTCGGGTTGTATCCTGCCGTTGGCAGTAATTGTTTCAGTTATCGCCCTTTTTTCAGCATATTCAACTGCTACTTTAACTGTAACAGCCTTGCCGAACCAGCCGGCTTTTTTACCGATTACCGCAAAAATTAAAAGAACTACGACGACGATAATCAGTACCTTAAGTATCTTATTGCTTTTCATTATATGTTGTTTCTTGTTTGATTTACTGGTTTAAATTAAGCGGCAGACCTTTGTAAAAGTCAAGTACCTTGGTTTTAAAGATGAATTCATATTTTGCCTGCGACATATCTGACTGTGCATTTAAAAGTTGTGTCTTGGCAGCATTGTAATCAACCGGTGTGACCATTCCAACATCGAATTTCTGTTCGGTATATCTGAATGATTCTTCCATTGATGCTACTGCCTTTATACTGGCACTATATTTTTTAAGAGCGGCCACGGCATCGGCGTATGCCTGCTGGATGGTCTTATACAGGTTCTTCTTTTCATTTTCAAGGGCATACCGGTAATTATCAATACTGATTTTTGAATTAGCAATATTATTGTTTACCTGCCATCCATTGAGGATAGGTATATTAAGTGTAAAACCAATACCATAATTTAAATTATCGTGTAGCTGTTCGGAGAATGGATATTCACCATAAACCGGCATTGAGGTTACTGGATCCAATTCTATAAACTTTTGCCTTATATTTGAATACATAGTGCTTGCAGAATGGCTCATTGAGAGTCTTGGACTTCTGGCACCCTGTGCTATTTTAAGATCTAGTTCGCTAGCTTCCAGGTTCAGCTCGGCACTTTTTATTTCAGGTCTTAATCCCTGTGCCTGAGCGTAAATCTCGTCAATATCTCCTGTTATAACTGTATTTGTATCGATAGAGATCTCAGGAGCAACGATCCGGAATCCCTCAGGTGATTCGAGCTCGAGCATCTGTGTAAGTGTTAGATATGATATATTAAGCTGATTCTTAAGATTTATAAGCTGTAATTCTTCGCTGGCAGCCTGAGCTTCTATCTGAAGGAGATTACCCTTGGCAACGCTTCCGGCTTCATACATTTTCTTTGTTTTCTCAATCTGCTGACGTGTTATCTGAAGCTGGTTATCAGTGACTTTAACCAGCTCATTATTAAGAAGTATCTGGAGATAAGCAAGAGCAATATTAAGCGATATGTTATCCTTGATGCTTTGGAGATCCTGCTCACTAGCCATAAGCTGGTACTTGTTTCTGCGGATCGTATTATAGTTTTGAAGGCCGTTGAACAAATTAAGACTACCACTGATGTAGAACTGGTTCGATTGTCCGTTCTGATCAACATACTGGTAGGTTGTCTGGTCAAGAGTACGGTTAAAAGAGTAATTATGTGATGCCTGTCCGTTAATAGAAGGCAGCAGATTCAGTTTAGATTGTTCAAGAGTATTTTCCTGGTACATCGTCTGCAGAACCTGTTGCTTGATCTGAATATTATTGTCGATGGCATATTGGACACACTCCTGAAGAGTCCATAGTTTTTCCTGTGAATAGGTAGTATTTGTCGACCAAAAGAAAATAAGTGAAGGAAGAGATATGTAAATCAGGATTTTTTTCATTTCTATTTAACTTGGTTTATCAGGATGTTTAGAAATATTTTTAAGAAATACGTGATTAAAAGAGAGATGTTGCATAATCATTGTAATATCAGTACAGGTTTCCTTTTAAAATTGGCTTACGAAGATAATTATTATCTTAATACCAGTAAAGAATTAGCAAATATTTACTTTTATGAAATGGCCGGGACCAGAAATAAACACCGGAATTGCCAGAAAATATTTTTGCCTCTAAAGCTAAAATAGTTATCTTGTGCGGCTTATTAATAAACAATGCATTATGTTACATTATACAGAATTAGGACTGATAAATTCAAGGGAATTGTTTAAGGATGCAATGAAGGGTGGATATGCTATTCCCGCATTCAATTTCAATAATCTTGAGCAGTTACAGGCTATAATAAGTGCCTGTGTTGAGACCAGATCCCCGGTGATACTCCAGGTATCAAAAGGTGCACGTAAATATGCCAACCAGACTTTGCTGCAGTACCTTGCCAAGGGCGCTGTTGAATATTCCAAAGAGCTTGGCTATGCAATTCCAATCGTATTGCATCTCGATCATGGTGATTCATTCGAGACCTGCAAATCATGTATAGAGACCGGTTTTTCATCAGTGATGATCGATGGTTCTCATCTACCTTATGATGAGAATGTCAGCGAGACAAAGAAGGTTGTTGAGTATGCACATCAGTATGATGTTACCGTTGAAGGAGAACTGGGTGTCCTCGCAGGTATAGAGGATGAAGTAGTGGCTGAGCATTCCTCATATACAAGACCGGAAGAGGTTGAAGATTTTGTAAAAAAGACCGGTGTTGATTCACTGGCTATTTCCATTGGCACATCACATGGGGCTTACAAATTCAAGGTGAAGCCCGGTGAAGAGCCTCCGCCTTTGCGTTTTGACATTCTTGAGGGCTGTGAGCAACGGATCCTCGGCTTCCCGATCGTACTTCACGGAGCCTCTTCTATTCCACAGGATATAGTGGCTGAGATAAACAAATATGGAGGGAAGATGGAGAATGCCGCAGGTGTTTCCGAGGATCAGCTCCGTAAAGCTGCAAGATCGGCGGTATGTAAGATAAATATCGATAGTGACGGTCGTCTGGCGGTTACAGCTGCTGTACGAAAAGTCTTTGTTGAAGAACCAGGAGAATTTGATCCGCGTAAATATCTTGGTCCTGCCCGTGACAAGCTTAAAGAGCTCTATAAGCATAAGATCATTAATGTGCTGGGTAGTGCTAATAAGGCGTAAAGGCGCAGGGGTGTAAAGGCACAATGGAAAAACCCCCTCTCCCGCTACTCACCTTCGCTTAGGCTACGGTGAGCAAAGGCGGGATCTCCCCCTGAAGGGGGAGAAAATCCTCCAAAAATCCCCTCCAGGGAGGGGTAGGGGTGGATTAACATAAAGTTGTCAATATCCTATTAATAAGATATTCAGCCAGATAGACACTGGCTGATTTTTTATGTTAAAAAACTGTCATATACATTATTCTAGAGGAATAAACAGTTTTTTTAATTTAGTCTGATATTCTGGAAACCACCACCATTGAGGCATTCGGTTTATAAAGAGGAACGGTTAAAGAGGACCAACAGGCTCTCGGTGATGCTGAACAACAGGGAGATGAAAGCTCTTGGTATTTACTGCAGCCGTTACAGGATAAAAAACAAGTCGGAATTCTTCAGAGAGACAGTAATGAAATATATACTTAGGAGATTCGAGGAAGAGCATCCTACATTATGGGAAGAATCCGAACCCACACTTTTTGACCAGAATGTACCCTGAAAAACTGCATATAGATATAACAAAAAGAAGTCCCTGGGTCCTTCTTGAAGAGGGACGGATTTGTATTATGGGGAGGTCGATAATTGAAAATCCGGGACTTTTTTTTGATCCGGTTCACGGTTGGATTGCCTCTTATGCAAAAAGCTGGAAAGAGAGAACAAAGATAGAGCTGGGATTCGAGTATATAAATACCGGATCAATAAAATGGCTTTACCTGCTTATAAGGGAATTGGCAGAGATGTGTAATATGCCGGAGAACATCACTATTACCTGGTATTATGAAAAGGGAGATGAAGACATGAGGGAACTTGGTTATATCATCAAATCACTTTTAGGATGTTCTTTTTCCATTGTGAGGGTAAATAACATGAATGAAGATCTGTACAGGAGCCTTTTGTCAAATACACACTGACATATAATATCATAATACTACAGGTATAGTATCCCCGGGCTTCACAATAAAAAAAATTTTATAATTTTGCAAGCTGATACTGACCCATGGTGTAATTGGCAACACGTCAGATTTTGGTTCTGAAGAGTCCAGGTTCGAGACCTGGTGGGTCAACAAAAAAGCCGCTCTTCGGCATCGCTCAGAGCGGCTTTTTTGTTGGCAAGGCTTGGCAAAGGGCACAGGACTAAGAGCTGTAAAATACCCCGGGTATTAACCGAATACCCATTTAATAATCGTAAAGGCGGAAACTGTAAGTATAATCACAGAAATTATATTAAGGATAAAACCTGCTGATATCATATTCTTTATCTGAATATGACCACTGGAAAATACTATAGCATTGGGAGGTGTTGAAATAGGCATCATAAATGCACAACTGGCAGCCATGGCCATAGGTATTGATAGCAAAAGCGGATTCAAGCCTAATCCTGTAGCGATAGCAATTACAACAGGAAGGTACATCGTGGCAAGTGCAACGTTGCTCATAAGTTCTGTAAGAAATATCATCGAGACTATCAAAATAAGGTAAATGAATACAGGATTCATTTTATAATCTGTTACAAGATCAGCAATGATGTTGATAAGTCCCGTGGTTTCCATTGCCTTTGCAAGAGTCAGCCCACCTCCGAATAATAACAGTATACCCCATGGCAACCGCCTGGTAGCTTTCCATGGTACTAATCCTATTCCTTTCTTAAAATTTTTGGGTACGGCAAAAATGAGTATACCACCAATCATGGCAGTGGCTGTATCGTTAAGAATTTCCTTTCCCAGTAATCCATTTATGGGGAGCTTGAATATCCACATGAAGGCTGTGACACCAAAGATAATAGCAACGAGTTTTTCTTCAGTACCCATTTTCCCCAAGCTTTTTAATTCTGATTTTATTATCTGCGATGCAGAAGCCATCCGGCCTAATTTATTTCTGTACAATACCTGAGTTATTATAAAGAATGTTATTAATAGCAAAGTAGCACTAATTGGAACACCAATAAGCATCCAGGTGGAAAAATAAATTTTTAGATTAAGCAATTCCCTTGCATAGCCAGCAAAAACTACATTGGGAGGAGTACCAATGATAGTCGATATGCCTCCAATATTGGCTGAATATGCGATCCCCAGCATCAGGGAAAGTGAAAAGAAGGCCATTCCTTTTTTGTTTTCGACAGTCTGGTTGATAAGGTTAACTACCGTGGAAGCTATAGGCAGCATCATAATGGTAGCAGCAGTATTACTTATCCACATGCTGAGGAAACCTGTCGCTAACATAAACCCGAATATTATTCCGTTTGCACTGGTGCCTGTAAACCTGACAAGGTTCAGTGCCAGCCTTCTGTGCAGTCCGTGTTCTTCCAGACCTAGTGCGATGAAAAAACCACCCATGAATAAGAAGATCACTGGATTAGCATATGACCCTGTAGCCTGTTCCAGAGTAAAAATTCCCAGTGCCGGAAATGCAACTATCGGAAGCAGGGCAGCTATAGCAATAGGTGTAGCTTCAGTTACCCACCATGTGACCATCCAGGCAGCAACTCCCAATACATTCCATGCATCATGACTTAGTGATTCAAGGTAATCCAACTGGGAAATCAGTATGAATAAAACAGGACCCAGTATAAGTCCTATGGATTTGATTGATATCTTCATTAAAAAGAGTTCAATATAATCATAGCTGATTTAAATATATTAATTCTACCAAAACTTTATAGACCACAAAGTGATAATAAATGAAATGATTCCTACAGTAATAGTTATAAACAACTTTGTATTGCTGACAAT